>JAITQA010000020.1 GCA_031289145.1 Dysgonamonadaceae bacterium
CTCACCGACAGCTGCGAACCTCACATTTTCATAGTTGTGACCTACGTCATTGCCGATGTATCCTACAAATTGATCTCCAATGAAGAGTTTCGCAGATGCTAAATAGTCATCCATCTCGTTGCCATAAGCGTCGTAAGCCATGACTTTAAATTCCACATAGCCACCGCTTTGGTTCCAAACAGGGTCGCTAAGAAGCCTGTCACGAGTAAAGGTATCGCCCATAGGACCTCTTTTAGCGACAGCGTTGCTCACACCAATTAGTAAAAAGAGGATACAGAGCAAAAGCCCGATGGTTTTACCGGCAAGCGGATTGAACCTCACGACAGCCAAGTCGTTTGGGGGCAAGCCGTCGTCAGACGGTCTTCTGCCCGGTGGCATTTCGCGGTTTTCACCGGCAGAATGCCCAATGGGGTTGAAAAAATGTTTCATATTAAATTTCATATATTATAGTGTGTAAAAAATTTATAATCAAATTTTTTTTAAGAATCTTAAGACTTTTAAAAGACTTAAGGCTTAATGAACTTGTCGGTTTTTTCAGAAAAAACTGTTGCAAAGATGGGTGAAAAAAAACAAAAAGATGTAACACACAGTCCGAAAAATGTAACACACAGTCCGAAATTTCGAAAAAAGGCACACAGATAAACCGTATACCCCTATTAAAAAAAACACTTACAACAGATTAACAACGGTTATTTTGATTCATTGGCTTCTCCTGTTTCAGCCAAAATCTTTTCCAGGTATTCCGAAGGAGTCAAGCCAAATTCTTTCTTGAAGCAAACGCTGAAATATTTCGGGTCGTTGAAACCGACGGTATATGACAGTTCGGAAATTCGTATTTTCCGGTTTTCTTCAATCAATTTACAGGCGGTTTTCAGCCGTATATTCCGGATGAACGCCGAGGTATTGAGGTCGGTTAAGGATTTCAACTTTTTATACAGGGTGGATTTGCTGACACCCAAAGCGTCGGCAAACTGTTGCTGGTCAAAGTCAGGGTCGGCAATGTGTTGGTTGACACACAACACGGCTTTATTCAAAAACGCTTCGTCAACACTGGTGTAATTCAGGCTTTTTGCTTCATAAACAAACTGTTTTTTAAACTCTTTGGCCACCCTTTCTTTGGCTTTCAACAGGTTTTTGATTTTGGAATACAGCACATTCAAGTTAAAGGGTTTGGTGATAAAGCCGTCTGCGCCGGAATCGTAAGCGTCGATCCGGTCTTCTTCTTTATCTTTGGCAGTGAGCAGGATAATCGGCACATGCGATATCTCGAATTTGTTTTTTACAAATTTGCAAAACTCAATTCCATCCATTTCGGGCATCATAACGTCCGATATGGTGAGGTCGATATATTCTTCTTCCAGTACTTCAATGCCTTCCCGCCCGTTTTTTGCTGTAAAAATATTGTATTCGCGACTCAGCAGTTTGACCATCACCTGCAATAACTCTTCGTTATCTTCGACCAACAGCAGCGTATGTTCCTTTTTTTCCGGTTGGCTGTCGGGATAGTCGATTGTCTCCAAAGCGGTCGGATTGGGGGATACACAGCTGCAATCGTCCGTTTCGTTTTCGTCATAAAAACCGGCAGCGATGGGGATTTTGACATGAAAGACCGTTCCTTTGTCTACTTCACTTTCAACGGTAATCTCTCCCTTGTGCAGCCTTACCAAGTCTTTGGTCAATGAAAGCCCGATACCTGTGCCGATGGTGTTGAACCGGCGGTAATCGCCTTCGTAAAAGCGCTTGAAGAGATTGTTGATTTCTTTGGGATGTATGCCTTCGCCGTTGTCTTTTACCGAAATGCAGATAGCGTCGCGCTTGTCCGGCAGATAAGCCAGATTGACCTGTACGAAGCCTCCGGATTGGTTGTACTTGGCGGCATTTGACAATAAATTGAACAGTATTTTGTCCAACTTGTCATAGTCGAAATAGGCGGGAATACTGTCCGGGTCGCACACTATCGAAAAATGGATTTTCTTTTTTTTCATCAGCGGATTAAAGTTCTCCACGCTGTTCTTGACAAAAAGCGCGATATCTCCTTTCGACACTTTGAGTTTCAGGTTACCGGTTTCGGCTTTCCTGAACTCCAGTATTTGTTGCAGAAGCCGTATCAAACGGGCTATGTTATTACTTATCACATCGTATAAGTCGTTGTGTTGCGACGAACTGTTTTTCAATTCGTCCACAGAGGCGGATATAATGGTCAGCGGGGTCAGAAATTCGTGGGTGATGTTGGTAAAGAACTGCAGTTTGGCGTGGTTGAGTTCTTCTATTTTTTGTTTCTCAATGTCTTTCACCCGAATGGCATTCTGCATGAGCAACTTGTTTTTCATCATCCTTAAACTGAAATATGTGATTGTGGCAATTATAGCAAAATAAATCAGATACGCCCACCACGCGAGCCAGAAAGGCGGAAGGATTTCCACTTGCAAGGGTTCGCTTTCGCTCCACACGCCACTTTCGTTCATCGCCTTGAGGCGGAAGGTGTAAACACCGCTTTTCAGGTTATTATAAGTGGCATACCGTCTTGATACATCGGTCAGTTGCCGGTCTTTGTCGTATCCGTACAATTGGTAAACATACTTGCTTTGCATCGGATTTTGGTAATTCAGGGCGGCAAATTCGATGCTGAAATTATTGTAATTATGGGGCAGGCGAATTTTTTTCGTATAGCCCGGCGCATTTGCCGAAATCTTTTTTTGCAACTTGGCGTCCATCATTTCCATTGATTTGTTGTAAATTTTGATATCGGTAATGACGACCGGCGAAACAAATGCGGCAGGTTGCAATTTGTCGGGATAAAAATAGTTGTATCCCTTGTGTCCCCCAACGTATAATTCTCCGATGGATGTCTGAAAAAATGCATTTCGGTTGAAATAGTTATCCAGCAAACCATTGGTAATGGTAAATTGCCACGTTTTCTCGTTGTTGAGCAATACCAATCCGGCATTTGTTACCAGCCACAGGCGATGCAGCCTGTCTTCAGCAATGTTGTATACGATGTCACCGGGCAGGTTATACGCTTGCTGCACGCAAACAAAAGCGTCTTTCTGTTCGTCATAATAACTCAAACCACCGCCTTCCGACCCTATCCATATTGTTCCTTTGCTATCGCTGAAGATGCGGAGGATATTGTCGTTGTTCAGTTTGTTATTGGCAGTCGAATAGCGCTTTGTCTCCCATATTTTGGAAGTGATATCGTCTATCTTCAACCTGAAAATACCGCTTTCACTGGTGGCAATCCACATCGTTTGCCGGTCGATTTGAACGATGTCATAGACAGCATATTCCTTTCCATCGTCCGGCAAACCCAAATGACGGTATGACGTTATTTCATCTGTATCAGGGTTGTATAGATTTACGCCTTCCATTGTTCCGATCCAGATAACACGATTGCTGTCTTCCCGGATATAAAAAACCCTGGAGCTGTTTAATTGTGGATAGCTTATATTTTTCAGTTTTGGACTTGGCGCGTCCGGATTATAAGTGAATACGCCCTGCCCGTAAGTAGCAAACCAATAGGCATTGCCTATCTGTGTAATGTGGTAGATGCTCGAAAAAATAGGTTCTTGCTTGAAATCGGGATGCGCTTCAAAGAAAGTATATTGATTTTTCGACGGGTCGTATGATACCAATCCTGCGCTTCCTATGCCCATCCAGACAATACCTTTCTTGTCCACATACATACTCCGTACATTGTTGGTAAACTTCCTTGTTTTGACTGCGTCCAAAGGGTTTGCGTGAAACAGCGTTTCGGATGTGTTGATTACGCTGACGCCGCCGCCCAGCAATCCCAGCCACATCAGTCCCGTATTATCCCGGATAATTGAGTTGACTTCATTATGCAATAATCCGGACTGATTGGGCAGGTAATTGGTAAACGAATGCATATCGTTCCGGTCGTTGAGGATGCTCAATCCCGTTTTGGTTCCGACCCAGATACTGCCGGTATTCAAATCTTGCGACAAGGCATACACCGTATTGTCGTACAGGCTGCCCGGATGGTTTTTATCATACATGTACCGGATATAGCGTACTTTTTCCGGGTCGTATGGATTTTCGAGGCGCACAAGACCATATCCCCATGTACCTATCCACATCGTATGTCGGTCATCTTCAAAAATGACATGTGCGGAATTTTGGGGATTTATTTGCGGACAGGCATAAAAAACGCCCGTGTTTTTATCCCATCGGTAAAGTCCTTCGCTCCATGTCCCTATCCATATATTTCCCCGGTAATCCCTGCATAAGGTTTTAATGTTATAACCATGGAAACTGTTGTTCGTATTGACGGCAGTGTGACAGATAAATGAATCTTGTTCTTCAATATATTGGTACAATCCGTTTTCGGTACCTATCCATACGCCGTTTTGTTCGGTCGGAAGAAGGGCTTGGATATTGTTGTTTCTCAATTTACCCAAAAGAACTTGTTTGATTGCGCCGGTAGTTTTATCCAATACATTCAAACCGTTGTTAGCTCCTATCCATATCCGGTTGTTTCCGTCTTCGGCTATCACATTCAATTTATTGCTCGACAGCAGATTAGGTGTGTACAAATTCGATTTATAGGTTTTTATCTGATAACCGTCGTAGCGACACAATCCGTCGCGGGTAGCCATCCAGATATAGCCTTCCGTGTCCTGATATACCTGTTTTACATCATCGGTCGGTAATCCGTTATTGGTGGACAAAACCTGAACGGGATGCCAGTTTTGCGCATTCAGAAAAGGGGAAAAGCAAAACAGGCAAATGACCAGCAGTCTTTTCCGTTTTGAAAGATATTTAATCATGGTATATAAAATAATGGTGACAAATTTACAGGATAAATTTGGATTTTTCCACACTGATAATAAAAATCAGGAAAAAACAAGTATTTAGTTTGAGAATTAAAATAATTTACCTACCTTTGCGTCGCTTTTTAAAGCAGCCGGAGATTCATTAGCTCAGCAGGTAGAGCACATCCCTTTTAAGGATGGGGTCCTGGGTTCGAGCCCCAGATGGATCACACAGTCGGAGAAAAAACCGATGCAAAAACAAGAAAACCAACTGAAAATAAGCCGATTCCAGACGTAGAAAAACTTGATAACCTTTACGATTCGATAAATGATATGAGCCTACCGATAAACATAAAAGACTTGATTCACGGACATTCCGTTGAATGGGAACGATTGGAATTCAAACAAGGTTGGAATCCCGAGGAAGTGGTTCGTACAATGTGTGGCTTTGCCAATGATTTGAATAATTGGGGCGGAGGATATATAGTCATAGGAATCAAAGCAAACAACGGAATACCGGTCTTGCCGCCTTTAGGATTGCAACAAAACCAATTGGATGATATTCAAAATGAAGTTCTTAACCTGGGGAACAGAATCCAACCAACTTATTTGCCGATTATGCAACCCTACGTGTTAGATGGCAAATATATTTTGGTATTGTGGTGTCCTGCCGGAGATTTTCGTCCGTATTCCGCACCATCAACCTTAGGCGATAAAGCACAACGCCAATATTACATCAGGTCCGGTTCAAGCACGGTTATTGCGCGAAATGAAACTTTGCGACGACTTTTCGAATTGGCGGCACGTGTGCCGTTCGATGACCGTATCAATCAACAGACTTCTGTTGATGATTTCGATTTGGGTTTGATTCAGGCGTACTTGCAAGAAGTGAAAAGCGACCTCTACGAAGAAAGCAAACACATCAGTTTGATTAACCTTGCACGTAATATGCACATTGTCAAAGGTTCAGAAGAATATATGCGTCCGGTAAATGCCGGATTGCTGTTTTTTTCGCGAGAGCCTGAAAAATACTTTGATCGGAGTTGGATTGAAGTAGTCTGGCATAAAGATGATGTTGGCGACAATTTTACTGAGCATTATTTTAAAGGTCCTTTACAAAAACAACTTCGCGAAGCGCTGAGTTTTATCAAAGTCAACATTATTCATGAACATGTAAAAAAAGTACCCAATCAGGCGGAGGCATTGCGTTTTTACAACTACCCGTATGAGGCTGTGGAAGAAGCCTTGTCGAATGCAGTTTATCATAAAGGCTATGATTTAGGTAAACCTATTGAAATACAGATATTTCCGGACAAAATTACGGTACTGAGTTATCCAAGCGCAATGCCTCCGGTGGATATGCAAATCCTGAATCATCAAAAGATTGTGGCTCGCGATTACCGGAATCGGCGTATCGGCGATTTTCTGAAAGAGTTGGATTTGACGGAAGGACGCGGAACCGGTTTCCCGAAGATGAACAAGAAGATGGAAAACAATGGCTCACCTCAACCTGTTATCGAAACCGATGAACAGGGAGTGTATTTCATGGTAACGTTGTCAATACATCCACTGTATTTAGCGCATAGAAACAACCGAGCTAATGATACAGATAGCGATAAAGTTAATAAGTTAATTATTAATTCATTAGAAGATTTAATAGCATTTGGTAACGGAGTAAGTAACAGAGTAAGTAACGGAGTAAGTAGCGGAGTTAAAATAATGATTGGTAAAGAAATTCACGATAAAGTAGAGGAAATTCTTGAAATACTGTTAGTGCCAACAAAAAGAAGCAATTTATTCAAGAATATAGATTTAAGTAATCAATCAAAAAACAGAGCTAAATATCTTGACTCTTTGATTAATAAAGGATGGATAGCAAAAGAATTTCCCGATGAACTAAATAATCCGACGCAAAGATATTTTACAACCGAATCCGGGAAAAGGGTATTGTCATTGATGAAAAATAGCTATGAATAGCCCCTTTAATTCCTTTTTAGCGCCTCCCTTTTTTCTTTTGGCAAACTATTTGAAGCATACTTATATGAAAAAGTTGTGATGAAATCCGATTTGGATTTATAACTTATTTATTTACAGAAAAATATTAAACGATACAAAATGATGGATAAAGAAAAAAAGAACGAAAACATTGAGAGCGAAGCAAAATTTGCTGACAATTTATCCGACAATACGCCAAAAGAACAGACGACCGAAGCGCCGGAAGGAGAAAATACCGACGAAAATAAGGAGGCAACTGACAATGTGGCGGAAGAATTGGCTCAGCTCAAAGATGCTTATATCCGGTTGATGGCCGAATACGATAATTACCGCAAACGCACCATCAAGGAAAAGTCCGATTTAATCAAAAACGGAGGAGAAAAAACGCTTACCGGATTGTTACCCATTATAGACGATTTTGACAGGGCGATGAAAACCATAGAGACCGCTACGGATATTACGGCGATAAAAGAAGGTATTGATTTGATTTATACCAAATTTATTACGTATCTCCAGCAAAACGGCGTCAAACCGATTGAAACTTTAGAGCAGCCTTTTGACCCGGATTTGCATGAAGCGATCGCAACCCTCCCGGCTACCGATGAAGACATGACCGGTAAAGTTATCGACACGATACAAACCGGTTATACACTGAACGACAAAGTCATACGACATGCAAAAGTCGTGGTGGCCAATTAATATGTACAAAGAAACAGACATAATATCCACATAAATGGCAACAAAAAAAAGGGATTACTACGAAGTATTAGAAGTTTCGAAAACCGCCTCTTCCGAAGAGATAAAAAAAGCATACCGGAAGAAAGCTATCCAATACCATCCGGATAAAAATCCGGACAATAAGGAAGCAGAAGAGAAATTCAAAGAAGCGGCCGAAGCTTATGAAGTACTCGGAAATGAAGAGAAAAGAAAAAGATATGACCAGTTCGGACATGCCGGTGTAGGCGGATCCGGAGGCTACGGCGGCGGTTATGGCGGCGGGATGACAATGGACGATATTTTCTCTCAGTTTGGAGATATTTTTGGCGGTCATTTTGGTGGTTTCAGCGGATTCAGCAATTTTGGCGGCGGAAGGTCGTCTACTAAGCGAGTCAATCGCGGGACAGATTTGCGCGTAAAAGTCAGACTCACTTTGAAAGAAGTGGCTACCGGCGTGGAAAAGAAAATCAAGGTTAAAAAATACATAGCTTGCAAGCATTGCAACGGTACCGGCGCCGAAGACGGCAAAGCCTATTCGACTTGTTCCACCTGTAGAGGGTCGGGATATGTCACGCGTATGATGAACACCATGTTGGGACAGATGCAGACCACTACTCCCTGCGCTACTTGTGAAGGAGAAGGAAAGGTCATTACCAAAAAGTGTGTGCACTGTAACGGAGAAGGTATTGTCCGTGACGAAGAGGTAATCACACTCAATATACCGGCCGGAGTGGCGGAAAATATGCAACTTTCGTTGAATGGGAAAGGAAATGCTGCCCGTCGCGGGGGTATCAACGGCGATTTGTTGGTCGTTATAGAGGAAGAATCACATCCGGAACTGATTCGGGATCAGGATGATATTATCTACAACTTATTGCTGAGTTTTCCAACTGCGGCGATGGGCGGAACTATCGAAATCCCAACGCTGGATGGGAAAGCCAAAATAAAAATAGAACCGGGAACTCAGCCCGGAAAGGTTTTGCGACTGAAAAACAAAGGGCTTCCATCTGTAAATCACTATGGGACAGGAGATTTATTAATCAATATTGCCGTATATATTCCGGAAAATCTGACAAAAGAACAAAAAGAAATATTGGAAAATATGGAAAATTCTCCCAATTTTCAACCCTCACAATCGGTTAAAGACAAAATATTCAGTCGTTTCAGAAATATTTTCGAATAAGTTTCCATAATAATAAATACAAATGTGATAAAGCAGACTGGGCAAAAATTCAATGCAAGTCTGCTTTTTCCGTATCAACCATCTCCTCTTCCGCTTCTTCCTCCTCTTCCTCATCCGCCTCTTCTTCCGGTTTTTGCGGCCCATGCTTTCTGCAAATAAACGCACAAATCAAACCGCTGATAGCGCCGGACAGATGCCCTTCCCACGAAACATTGGGGTCGACCAATTCCGCTATGGGAAACATATTCCAAATCGTACTGCCATACAGGAATACAATCATTAGTGAGATAGCCATCAGGGGAATGTAACGCCTGAAAATACCGCTGAAAAACAAAAAGAAAGCAATCGAATAAATCAGTCCGCTGGCGCCTATATGCCAGGAATAGCGTCCGATACACCAGGTAATCAGTCCGGACAAAAGCCATAAAGCAGGGAACACTACATAGCCTAAATCCTTGTAAAAGTAAAACAGACAGCCCGATAGAATCAATAAAGGGATACTGTTTGAAAAAAGATGTTTGCTACCGGCATGTATGAGCGGCCCTGTGAGAATACCTTTCAATCCTTCGACCGAACAAGGTAATATTCCCCAATGACCCCAATCGGCATTCAGTCCTTTTTCCATTGCATATACCAACCATAAGACAAGTACAAACAGCGCCGGAAAAAAGAATGCATAAAAAATTTGTTTTACCTCAAATTTCATTCTTGTACCTAATTACATCCAAACTTTTATGCAAATTTAAGAAAAAAATATAAAAAACTTTTTCAATTGTTTGTATAATTAAAAAAATAATTGTAAATTTCGTCTTTAAAACTACACAAAATACAGTTTATGGGATACTTAAATTTTGATAAAACCCTGATGATCAACTTGGAAGAATCGTTGACAAGGGAAATGTTGCGCACGAATAGAGGCGGTGGATACCATTCTACTACTATCGTGGGTTGCAACACCCGGAAATACCATGGTTTGTTGGTAGTTCCTATTCCGGCTTTGGGTGAGGATAATCATGTACTTTTGTCCTCTTTAGATGAAACGGTTATCCAACATGGCGCCGAATTCAATTTGGGTATCCATCAGTATACGGGTAATCATTTCAGCCCCAATGGACACAAATACATCCGGCAATATGATACCGAATCCGTTCCGATAACACTCTACCGGGTTGGCGGTGTGATTTTAGCGAAAGAGAAAGTGTTGACCGCTTTCGGCAATTGCATTCTGGTAAAATACACCTTGTTGGAAGCTCACTCCCCTACTACGCTGCGTTTCAAACCGTTTTTGGCTTTTCGGAATGTAAATACCTTAACTTCCGAAAATGCACAGGTAAACAAAGATTATTCAGCGGTGAAAAACGGTATAAAAACCTGTATGTATACCGGTTACCCGGATCTTTACATGCAGTTCAGCAAGTCCAATACCTTTGTTTTTCAACCGGATTGGTACCGGGATATAGAATATACGAAAGAGATGGAACGGGGATTTCCCTACAAGGAAGATTTGTATGTTCCCGGCTATTTTGAACTCAAAATCAAAAAGGGAGAGTCGGTCTATTTTTCAGGAGGAGATACCTTTATTGAGCCGGACAAAATAGCCGACAGGTACGAAGAAGAAGTGAAATTGCGTACGCCGCGCACAAGTTTTTATAATTGCCTGAAAAATTCCGCCCAGCAATTTTATTATCGTCCTACCGAAAACGACGCTTATCTGCTGGCTGGTTATCCGTGGTTTAAGGTAAGGGCGCGTGATTTATTCATTTCTTTGCCCGGATGTACCTTAGCTATTGATGATCCTGTTCGTTTCGAAAAAATCATTGTGACGGCTACGCCCGCTATTCGGCATTTCATGCAAGACGGATCGCCTGATAAAGTCATCAAAGAAATTGAAATGCCGGATGTATTGTTATGGATGATATGGGCTTTGCAACACTATTCGAAATCGGAAGGCTTGGGCAAATGTAATGAAAAATTCGGAAACCTGATTCAGGATATTATTGACTATATCCGGGAAAACAAACATCCTAATCTGCAGTTGAATGAAAATGGACTGCTTAGCTCCGAAGGAAAAGAAAAAGCGATAACATGGATGAACGCCACTGTAAACGGTAAACCGATTGTGCCCCGTTCGGGCTATATAGTGGAATTTAATAGTTTGTGGTTCAATGCTTTGAAATTTGCTGCCGAGTTGGCGGCTTTGAAAGAAGATACGGCCAAGGTGGCAATATTAAATGCCATTTCCACTAAAACGAGCGCTTCGTTTATTGATACTTTTGTGAACGGATACGGCTATCTGTTCGATTATATTGATGGTTCGTATGTAGATTGGAGTGTACGGCCGAATATGCTGTTTGCGGTTGCGCTGGATTATTCGCCTTTGGATCGTTACCAGAAAAGGGTTATTATGAACATTATTACGAGAGAATTATTGACGCCAAAGGGGATTCGCTCGTTGAGTCCGAAAAGTGAAGGTTACCGGCCTTATTATACAGGAACTCAGAAAGAAAGAGACCTGGCTTACCATCAAGGGACTGCTTGGCCTTGGCTGTTAGGATTTTATTTGGAAGCTTATTTAAGGCTTTACCATCTGAGTGGAATCTCTTTCGTGGAGCGCATGTTGATAGGTATGGATGATGAAATGAGCAAACATTGCATCGGTACGCTTTCCGAACTGTTTGACGGCAATCCGCCTTTTCAAAGTGGCGGCGCTACTTCTTTTGCTATGAATGTGGCATCCATCCTGAGAATATTAAAATTATTGGAAAGCTTTGATATCCAGGAAGGATGATGATGTACAATTTAAAACTTAAAATTTGATTCGAATGAAAGCATTAATGTTTGGATGGGAATTTCCTCCGCATATTTTAGGTGGTTTAGGCACAGCCAGTTATGGTTTGACCAAAGGCATGTCTGCCCAGGAAGATATGGAAATCACTTTTGTGATGCCCAAACCCTGGGGTGATGAAGACCAAAGTTTTCTCCAATTGATAGGCGTCTGTAATACGCCTGTCGTATGGAAAGAAGTCCCTTGGGATTACGTAAAACAACGGCTGGGCCGGTATATGGACCCGCAATTGTATTATGACTTGCGAGATCATATTTACGCTGATTTCAATCATTTTCATACCAATGACTTAGGTTGTATGGAATTTTCCGGTAGATACCCCGGCAATCTATTGGAAGAAATTAATAACTATTCGACGGTCGCAGGCGTTATCGCCCGGACGATACCGATGGATATTATTCATTCACACGATTGGTTGACTTATCCTGCCGGTATCCATGCCAAATCTGTTACCGGCAAACCATTGGTAATTCATGTGCATGCTACCGACTTCGACCGGAGCCGGGGCAATGTGAATCCACAGGTTTATGGTATTGAAAAGGACGGGATGGATCATTCCGACCATATTATTACCGTAAGTAATCTGACCCGGAATACGGTGATTGAAAAATACCATCAGGACCCACGGAAAGTAACTACCGTTCACAATGCCGTTGAGCCGTTGAGCGCCGAAATCGAAGCAATTTGCGCTAAAAAAGGGGAGAAAGAAAAAGTGGTCACTTTTCTCGGTAGAATCACCATGCAGAAAGGCCCTGAATATTTTGTAGAAGCGGCTGCCCGCGTATTGAAAAAAACAAAGAATGTACGGTTTGTAATGGCCGGAAACGGAGATATGATGAACCAGATGATTCGTTTGACAGCCCAAAGAAATATTTCCGATAGATTTCATTTTACCGGTTTTATGAAAGGAACCCAAGTCTATGAAGTGCTTAAATCAAGCGACGTCTATGTAATGCCTTCCGTATCGGAACCCTTTGGCATTTCTCCCTTAGAAGCCATGCAATGCGGTGTGCCCAGTATTATCTCCAAGCAGTCGGGTTGCGCGGAAATCCTGAACAATGCCATAAAAACCGATTATTGGGACATTGAAGCGATGGCCGATGCCATGTATTCCATTATTACCTATCCGGCTATGTCCGAATATCTGAAGGAAGAAGGGAAAAAAGAAGTGGACAATCTCACATGGAAAGACGCCGGCTTGAAAGTAAGAAAAATATACAATCAGCTTATCTATGGCGGAAACTGAAAAAATAATCATTTACCAAGCGCTTCCGCGTTTGTTTGGTAATGCAAAATCAGTCAATGCTATCAATGGCGATTTAATAGAAAACGGCTCCGGCAAACTATCGGCATTCACACCTGCCGTTTTACGGGAAATCAGAAATATGGGTTGCTCTCATATTTGGTACACCGGTTTGCTGGAACATGCCACCCAAACGGATTATTCCGAATATGGTATTCGGAAAGATCATCCGGCTGTTGTAAAAGGAAAAGCCGGTTCGCCTTATGCCATCAAAGATTATTATGATATCGACCCCGATTTGGCGGATAACATTCCGGATCGCATGCAAGAATTTGAAGCTTTGGTGGAACGCACGCACAAGGAGGGTTTAAAAGTAATTATCGACTTTGTGCCCAATCATGTAGCCCGCCAATACGGATCGGATGCCAAACCGGACAACATTGACGACCTTGGCGAAAAAGATAATACACGGTCTGCTTTCGATGTAAATAATAATTTCTATTATATCCCGGATCAATCCTTGGTTTTAAATTTTGCACACAATACGCCGGGTGAGAATCCCTATTCCGAATCTCCGGCCAAAGTGACCGGTAACGATTGTTTTACCGCTTATCCGGCTTGCAACGATTGGTTCGAAACGGTCAAACTGAATTATGGGATAGACTATCAGAACGGACATTCCGGACATTTCGATCCGGTTCCGGACACTTGGCATAAAATGTATGCCATTTTGTGTTTTTGGGCATCCAAAAATATTGATGGTTTCCGTTGTGACATGGCCGAAATGGTTCCCGTAGCATTTTGGGCATGGGCCATTCCCCGTGTAAAACAACAATTCCACGGAACGCTGTTTATTGCCGAAGTATATAATCCAAGCCTGTACCGTGATTATCTGTGGAAAGGAAAATTCGATTATCTATACGACAAAGTCGGCTTATACGATACTTTACGGAACATTATATGCGGATATCAATCGGCCGGGGCGATTACTTCTTGTTGGCAAGCGGTCGATGATATACAGGCAAACATGTTGAATTTCCTGGAAAATCACGATGAACAACGAATCGCATCCGATTTCTTTGCCGGAGACCCGGAAAAAGCGCTTCCTGCCTTGACGGTTTCCGCCTGCATGAATACAAATCCTTTGATGATTTATGCCGGACAGGAACTGGGTGAACGAGGCATGGATGCCGAAGGATTCAGTGGGATGGACGGCCGGACAAGTATTTTCGATTATTGGAGCGTCGCGTCCTTGCGGAACCGGTACAACAACGGAAAACCAGGTATGGATTTACTGACGGACGATCAAAAGGCTTTATGTACTTTTTACACAAAGGTATTGACATTGTGTCATAAATCGCGAGCCATCAGGGAAGGTAAATTTTTCGATCTGATGTATGTAAACCCACCCGGCGCTCATTTCAATCCGGACAAACAATACGCATTTATGCGGAAAGCCGGAAATGAATTATTGTTGATTGCGGTTAATTTTGATGCGCAGGATGTGGCTGTTTCCGTCTTTTTACCGGCAAGTGTTTTTGACTATTTCGAAATCAACAAGGCAGTCATCACATCGGCAAAAGATCTTTTAACAGGCGAAAAAATGGCTGCAAAAATAACGCCGGATACCTTTTACCCTATGCGGATAAAAAAGTACAATGTCAGGATTGTTAAATTTTTTATAAAAAAGTGAGTTAAATCGCCTCCATATTGTGAAATTTTATTACTTTTGCAGCAAAAAATAAACAAACAATGGTTTCTTTTAAAATTTTTTCGGGTACAAGTTCCCGTTATTTAGCAGAAAAAATATGTAATCATTTGCAATGCCCGCTGGGGAAAATGAATATTCAGTATTTCGCAGATGGGGAATTTTCAGTAGCTTATGAAGAGTCGATTCGTGGCGCACATGTTTTCCTGATTCAGTCGACTTTTCCGAAATCCGATAATCTGATGGAATTATTGTTGATGGTCGATGCAGCCAAACGCGCTTCGGCCAAATCTATTGTGGCGGTTATTCCTTATTTTGGCTGGGCGCGGCAAGACCGGAAAGACGTTCCCCGTGTGGCCATTGGCGCCAAATTAGTAGCCGACTTGTTAGGTGTTGCCGGAATTAATCGCCTAATTACAATGGATTTACATGCCGATCAGATACAGGGCTTTTTCGATGTTCCGGTCGACCATCTGTATGCCTCCTCTGTTTTTATCGAAGAAATCAGAAATCTGAACTTGCCGAATCTGTTGATCGCTACTCCTGATGTAGGCGGAACCAAACGCGCCAATACGTATGCCAAACACCTGAACGCCCCGATGGTAATCTGCTACAAATTGCGCAAAAAAGCCAATGAAGTATCGGAAATGAAAATCATCGGCGATGTGAAAGGTATGGATGTTGTCTTGATAGATGACATCGTCGATACGGCCGGTACGGTTACCAAGGCTGCCGATTTGATGATGTCCGAAGGCGCTGCATCCGTCAGGGCTTTTGCCTCTCATGCCGTCATGTCCGATCCTGCGTCTACACGGGTAGATCAATCCAAACTTTTGGAAATCAATTTCACGGATAGCATTCCTTATTCTAAAAAAAGCGAAAAAGTGAAAGTCGTTTCTGTAGCCGAAATATTCGCCACTGCAATTTCTCGGGTATGTAATAACGAATCTATCAGTTCGCTGTATGTTATTTAAAAACATTTTTATATCTTTATTTAAAAAATAATTATATCTTTGTTGCGTCAATTTAACTTATGCACGTATGAAATTAGTTGTATCTGCGTGTGTATGAATAAACTAACATTAAAATATAATAATTATGACTAAAAAAAATTTATTAACGCTATTGGGCTTAGCCCTTTTCTTATTCACGGCTTGTGAAAAAGATTTGCTTTTAGAGCAAGATTTAAATGGAGTGCAAGATCAGACTTCCAGCAGTATCATCGCAGGAAACAAAAGCGGAGAAAACAACGGCGTAAGTTATGCAGTTAAGGATTTGTCCGTCAATCCGAATGTGGTGTTGTTAAATGCCGGAAATGTCAAAATCGAAAGTTCGAAGCAAGAACTTTCCGGTGGTTCTCTTCGGGTGTCCGGTGTCTCGGACGAGTTGGCCGCTTCTTTCACGACCAGCAACATTCTGTATGTTAAATCGGATAATTATGCCGGATTAAAAAAGATTGTAAGTGTCAGTAAAACAGGCGAAGGTTCTTATGACATCGAAACCGTCCGCGCACAGCTCGGAGAAGCTTTTGACGGCGGTTCAATTGATGTTTCCGTGGACTTGTACAAAGCCAGTCTTGCCAAAAAGAAAGAATTAGCTTTAAGGGCAGGATACGATGCATCACACGAAATTCTGAATCTCCAGGATAGATATGATTTCGGTAACGGATTGACTTACAATCCTGCAACAAACATAAAATTGCTTTACAGCCTTCAACTGAAATTTTCGAAAACCCAGATTTTACCTACCGAGTTTTCCAATACTTTTGAAGTTCAGTTGGCAATCAATCCGCAAGTAAATTTTGTCGGTTCTTACAACAACATCAAGGAATACGAACTTTCGCAATATATACCGCAAGAGGTATTGGATTTCATAAAAGAACAGGAATTCGAATTTCAGATACCCATCAATACCTTGGGCATTGATACGCTTCCCGCCGTATTGAAAGTGAAAGACATCAAAATTCCGTTAGTAATCGAAGCGAATATTTCCAACGAGAGCGCTTTTGCTTATTCCTTAAATGGCAGTTTTAAAGTCGGTTACACCGTTAAAATCACCGGTGTAAAACCCAAAGTTACGTCGATATATGAAAACAAGATAGTAGCAGTAGCTAATCCGTCCACTTCGGAAACTTACGGTGAATTACTCACCGATTCGAAAATAATCATCACGCCCGATATCTCCATCTTAGACGACGCTTATTCGGTGGGTGGTGATTTGACGCTGGGCAACAAAACAACCACTTACGGACATGTAGCCATTCCGGGAAAATCACCGGTATTCGGTTCTAAAGGGGTTAATACAACCAGTTTAACAGCTATCGTGGATTTGATTCTGTTGAAAGTGCCTGTCGAAGTGATCAATACAGAAAAGGTCTTATGGAATGTTGGGACAATCGTTAAATCCGTCATATATTCCGACTTGAGATATACATTAGGTTCTTATAAAGACAATACGAATATCCTTAGCTGGGGTATCAACAGGGCGTATGACACCCAATTTACGCTGGATTACAAATATCCGATTATCGGTAAAAAAATACCGAGCGAACTGATTATCAGCTATGATGTGTATGAAGATAACGGTTCCACTAAAATTGTTTCCATAAAAGACCAGGTAATCCAACCAACGGATATTACGGCCACCAGTTTCAAATTCCGTCAGGATATTCCGTTCAGGGGAAAAACAACGATTAAAATTTTCCCTCCATCTATAACGACTACCTATCAAACAAAGGCTTATATCAAAAACATAGTTATCAAAGACAGAAACGACTATGTTTACGAAGGTATCTATAACACAGCAAAAGGTGTTGTTGAAAAAAGCTGGGAAATAAAAAAATAAGATTTATATTCCCGAATAAAAGTGCAAAACGCATTTTATGAATAATTAAAACCAACCATCCAAGCGGTAAATGCTTCGGTGGTTGGTTTTTTGCAATGCCCCCGCAGGTTGCCACCTGCGGTTAATAAAGTGCCGTCCCCTGCGGGACTGCAAGAAGATGGGAAACTTTAAACAACTTACTGCGCAAAATAATAGCACCTCAAAAAAAGTGTTAGTCAAAACTTTAATATTGCTGATTATTATCAATTTATAGAACATTATTTGGAATTATTTGGAATTTTGGATTGAGAATTGTACCTTTGCATCCGGTTTTTAAGTCTCCGTAGCTCAGTTGGTAGAGCAAATGACTCTTAATCATTGGGTCCAGGGTTCGAGCCCCTGCGGGGACACTTAAAACAGAAGTAGTTACAGAAATGTGGCTGCTTTTTTTAATGGCTGTTGGAGATGGGTTTTGTCTGAAAGGCAGGACTTGTGCGAAAAGCCCTGCCTCGTCTGAAAAGACAAGATCATTAACCTATTTTGCCTCTAATATGATAGCTGTTCCGCCGCCGGGAGCCAGAGATAAGTCCAATACGGTATCGGCACTCACTTCTTTTTCCTCTATTACAACGGGATAGGGATTTGTTTGCCAATGGGAATCGGCTGCATCCCGGAATATCTTTGCCGTATAACCGGCGCCTTTATCCAAGAAAGACAAATCTACCTGTAGATTGCGGGCGTTTTCATCTGTAATAGCGCCAAGAAACCAGTTGTTTGAATGTTTGTCTTTGCGAACCGTTACCACAAAATCACCGATTTTTCCATCTTTGACGATTGTCTTCTCCCAATCCACCGGAACGGCTTCGATAAACGCAAAGGCGGGTTTGTTGAGGTAGTTTTCGGGTAAATCCGACGCCATTTGCAAAGGACTGTAAATAACAACATACAAGGCTAATTGCTTCGCAATCGTTGTTTGTACCCTCGTCTGCGGATTAACCGAATTGGTAAAATCGAATGTGCCGAAAGTAAAATCCATCGGACCGGCCAAACCGCGGGTAAAGGGAAGAATCGTAGTGTGTTCCGGAGGACTTCCTCCGTCCTTCGACCAGGCGTCATATTCCTGACCGCGAACACCTTCCTGCGTCATCAGATTCGGATAAGTTCGTTGCAGCCCGGTAGGCATCACCGGTTCATGGTTGTCTATCATGATGTGATATTTGGCGGCGGTCTCAATAACCTTACGGTAATGGCGAACGCCGTATTGACTGCTATGTCGCTCTTTCTTATCTAAAAAATTATTTACATAACCTGTTTTAACATAATTGATTCCATATTTTTTGTCATAAGCGAATGCCGCTTCCAATTGACTTTCGTAATTGATGGTGGCGCCACCGGTTTCATGATGGCCGATAATTTCTACGCCTTTGACGGCTGCATATTTACTGAGTTCATCCATATCAAAATCGGGATATGCTTCGGTAAAACTGAACAGATGACCATTTGCCACCCAATCGCCATCCCAACCTTCATTCCATCCTTCCGCCAATACCCCATTGAGGTGATGCGTTGCTGCAAAATCAATGTATGCTTTCACATTTTTAGTCGTTGCACCATGTATAGGCCCTTGCTCCCAACTGTATTTTTTCAAATGCATTCCCCACCAAATCCCTGCATATTTAGCCGGACGAATCCAGGATGTATCTTCAATTTTAGAAGGTTCATTCAAATTCAACATGATACGGGAATTAACCAATTGATTCAAATCATCGGCCAGAATAAGGGTACGCCAAGGAGATACAAAAGGTGTTTGTGCATACACTTTGACGCCTGTTGACCATGGCGTCAAATCGGTTTTCAAGGTAGTTGTACCGCTGACCGGGTAGAGATTCATGGCTGCATAATCGGTAAGATTGGCTTCATGGAGCGTCAGGTATTTTCCGCCGGGTGTTTCCAAAGTCAATGGTGTACAAACCGTATCTAATTGATTTATAGATGATTGTCTGTACAATATTTCATAATATTCCCCTTTATAAGCCGGGATAGACCAAGTCGGGTAATTCTGAGGAATAGCAAATTCCGTCAGTTCGTCCATGATTTCAAAATCTTTCAGATGCGCTTGTTCGGGAAATTCGTAACGAAAACCGATTCCGTCATCAAACGCCCTGAAAACGATGTTTAATAATCTTTTTTCTCCGACTTTTTCTTGCAGCTCGACCTTCATCTCATTGTAATGATTCCGTACATCAATTTCTTCCCCCCAAGCCTGTTGCCAGACTTCATCGAGCGTGGAACAGCTCACTTTTTTCACCTCGAAAACCGCCATATCCGGTTCTCCATTCAAGGCAAATCCCAAACGGGAAGGATTGATGACTGTTTCGCCTTCTTTGCCGACCGAATAGCAGGCTTTTCCCTCCTTTACAAGGAAGGTAATCACGATTTTCCCATCCGGAGAGGATACGGTGTTTTCTTCCGGTTTGCTGTTGCAGGCACAGAGCAGGCATACCAAGAGCATCAGATTAAAGTTTATTACTATATGTTTCATCACTTGTCGTATTTAATTATTTTCCATTTCTTTCATTAATTCTTCTGCTTTATTGTATTGAAGAGAAACGAGATAATAGAATATTTGATCCAATTTTTTCCCAGCTTCTCTTCTCTCTTTCAACGCTTGTCTTACATCATATAATTTTTTTATCAATGTCAGTTCTTTTTCCGAATAAGCGACTCCGGCGAATTGTTGATTTACAGTCAAAAATTTATATCCAAATTCTACAGTCGGTTCAATCATGGTACCTTCTCCAAAATCGTTCCAGGTGATTAACTGCATACAATCCTGTCCTTTTGTTTTCCCTAATTCCAATAAAATCCCGAACAAACTGCCATTGTTGTAATCCCAATGGATATTGTAACCGTTGCCGTCGCCGCCTTCTTTATAAAAATCCCGGTATCCGGGATAAGCAGCGCCAATATATCCCGGAACGGCAGTAGCTCGTTGGTATTTGTCTTCCGGCGACTGCGCATCTACCCACATATATTCGCCTGCAGCCGTAGTACTTGCCGTATGAAAATGGTCGTGCAAGGTAAAAAAGGCCGGTTGGGTAGTCATTCCGCTGAATACCTTTTCCCAGTCGCTTTTTTCTTGCAATTTGGCGGGGCCGAAAATCAACAGCAGCGGTTTTCCGTTGAACTTGACATAGTAGTCCTTCGTAAAATAATTGGACTGGAGATAAGCCATATCCGCTTGTGCCAGCCGAATCATTTCTGCTTTCGTATCGTCCAAAAAGCGGTCTTCGTACACAATGGCAAATTCCAATCCTACCTTTTCGATGGCTTTGAACAATACATCCGTATTTTTAGCAATTCCGGGTAGATCGTTTTTCTGCTGCAAACCATACCAATCGACCCATACACCATCAATTCCGGCATACTTCATCAATAAAAGATGATATTCCAGCACATCCGGATCCCCTGAGGCGTAAGGGCCAATCAGGGGATAATACCAGGAGGCGATTTCTCTTTTCCCGTCCGAAATTCTTTCCGGATTTTTGTTATTCATTGTCCAATGCCAACCCCATTTACCGTTGTTCGTTTCGGGCGTTTCAAACCAGGGCATGTAATGCACGTATAATTTCATTTTGTTCGTTTTCTGAACAGCAACCGGATCAAAAGGCCTTACGGTAAATCTTTCGGAAGCCGGATTGTCGCCCTCCTTGCAAGAGACAAACAACCAAGGCAAAACGGCAATGAATATTATATTGAAAATCTGCTTCATTATCATCAATAACCGGGATTCTGTTTCAATCTGTTATTCTTAGCAATCTCTTGTGCCGGAATAGGAAATAGACTGGTGTGTTTATCAGCCGGATCGGCCGGTTTTTCCCAGCCTTCATCGAAGAATGTTCCGAAACGGATATTGTCTGTTCTACGGTGATCTTCAAATACAAATTCTCTGCGCAATTCCTGGTCGATGAAATCCAGATTAATTGTTTCCGGTGTATCAAGACTTGCACGTTTGCGCACCTGTTCCACAAAAGGACGGGCGGATGCCGGGTCTCCCAAGCGGACATAACATTCGGCTTGCATCAATAAAACTTCGGCATACCGCATCAACACCATATCGTAATCCCGTTCCCAAGTATCGCCTGCTTTGTCTTCATATTTTGCTAAACGGCCACCGCAATTTTGAGCCGCATTTGTAAGATTGTCAATTTCTTCCGTATAAATCAAAGGATTACCGGAGGCAGGCATAATAATTGTCGATCCTGTTCTTAAATCGATTTGAGGTCCGATAAGAATTGATTTACGACGAATATCATTTTCATCAAAAGCTGAATAAAGACCCGGTTTAGCGCAAATTCCATTACCGCACCATTGATAATTGCCGGTTGCCGACAAAGCCCATTTTTGCTCGTAATGGTAAGTCATCGAAGCCATGTAATTACCGACAGTTCCCATTTTATTATCGTAAGGAATACTGAAAATAATTTCTTTTGAAGTTTGATTTTCTTGCTTGAAGTTGGCATAATAATCTCCTTCCAAAACGCCGGATATTCTGCTGCAAGCAGTCAGACAATCCTGCCATCCGGCCTTTCCCACATATACCTCAGAATTAAGGTACAATCTGGCTAAAAGCAGATTCGCTGCATCTTGTGTAAACCGTCCATACGCATTTTTCGGTAAATAATTACTGTTATCAATGAGTTCCCGTACAACAAAATTATACACTTCCGCTCTCGAAGAAGTACCGGGGAGGCCTTTTTCCGCATCTACAATATAAGTCGTATCAAGCGGTACATTTCCATAAACATCTAACAATCTGGCGTAATAATAAGCCCTTAATCCTTTCAATTCCGCATAAATAGGCCTTGCAGCTTCTTCACTTAGGCCGGATTGTTGCACTTGATAAATGATAGAATTGGCAGAAGCGATGCCGTTATAGCAATATTTCCAAACCGCCCAGATTTTTTCGTTACTTGGCGTCCACGTGTGTTGATGGAGTTGAATATATACACCTTGATCAAACCAGTCGCCGCCGACACGGGTAGGAATTACACATTCATCGGAAGCCACAGCGGTCATAAAAAACACAAATTCGCAAGTCGGATAAAAGTTTACGCCATCGGCAGCGCCACCCCGCAGGGAAGAATAAGCACGCCCTACAATGGTTTCTATTTCAGCGGGCGTTTTCCCGTAATCAGACGATTGCACTCTGTCATAAAGCGTTTCCGACAGATCAGTACAGGCGCTTAAAATCAAGACGCTTGTAAGAATGGATATAATAGATTTGAATTTCATAATTTAGTTAATTTTATAAGCATTCATTAAAAGATTAAGTTAAGTCCGAGAGAGAATGTTCTTGGACGCGGATAATAATAGTTGCTGCCATATCCTAAAGATTTATCAATGCCCGGATTCGTCAGGCCGCTAAAATTTACTTCCGGATCGAGACCGCTATAGCCGGTAAAAGTATACAAATTTTCGCCCGTCACATACAATCTGATTTTGTCAAAGCAGGCATTTTTCACCGGCAAAGTATATCCGAGCGTTACGGATTGAATACGCAAAAAGTCTCCTTTTTCAATCCAGTAGCTTGAAAAAACAGGCCCTTCCGTGATATTTTTGTCTAACCAGGAATCCAGCACATTATAGGCGGGCAGACGTCCCGGATAGCTGATATTCATAGATTGAGCGTTTAGAATCTTTTGTCCGAAAAGGCCATAGGTAGCGATGGTTAAGTCAAAATCACGATACGTAAAATCCGTTGAAAAACCCAGAGATAATTTCGGTTGCGCATTTCCCAGCACCTCATATTCACCATCATTCGCCAGTATAAATTTACCGTCTTCGTCAATGCCTTCACTGCGAGGGCCAAAGAAAGTACCCACAGGATACCCTTCTTTAAGAATTTGCGTAAAAGTACCTGTCATACCCGTTAAATCATGGAGATCCCCTAAATGTACCACATCGGTTTCATAAAATTGATTGGATAATTTTTCGACTTCTTGCTTGTTGTGCGCCAAAGTCAGATTTATATTCCAATTGAAATCTTTAGACCGGATGATGTTTGCGCCGACAGTCAGTTCGACTCCTTTGTTCGACAAATCGCCCACATTGGCCAGGGTTGTCGGGTATAAATTGGGTGGTTGCGGAACATTATACGTATACAACAAATCGGATGTTTTTTTGACATAGGCATCCAAAGTGACATTAAAACGCTGCAACAAAGCAATATCCAACCCAATATTTGTTTGGGTTGTCGATTCCCATTTCAGGTCCGGATTCGGATTTTGGCTTGGACCGTAAGATTGTTTCCAGGTATCGGATGCCTGATCATAATAAGCGCCGCCGCCTGTTCCGATCAGCGCCAATGATTTATATTCTCCAATACCATCCTGATTACCGGTAACGCCGTATCCTGCACGAATTTTCAAATTGTCCAACCAATTGCGGGAACTTTCCATAAATGCTTCTTCCGATATCCTCCAGGCAACCGATGCTGACGGGAAAACACCCCATTTATGATTATCACCGAAGCGGGAAGAACCATCACGGCGTAGCGTACCCGTGAACATGTATTTATCCAACAAGGTATAATTGGCGCGTCCGAAAAAAGAGATCAATTTGGCTTCTCCTTTGTAGGAATAAACATCACCCATCCGGAAATCGCCGCCCGCAGCTAAGTTGTTATACATAAACAAATCCGTATCAAAACGTCTTCTTTCTGCACCAAATCCTTCATACGTATTAATCAGATAAGAATAACCGGCCATCAGGTTCAGGCGATGAATCCGATTGATTGTTTTATCATAAGTCAGGTAGGATTCCAACTGGTAGTTGCTGTAATCACCTAAGGTACGTCTTCCATAACCGCTATCGGTAAGTCCGTTGTAGGCGTATGTCGGCAGATAATAACGCCCCTGTTGGGTATTGTATTCATAAGAACCGTTTACAGTTCCTTTCAAACCGTCAATGATTGCCAATTCGGCTTTCGCATAAGCCAACAAGCGTGTGCGGGACTGGTCGTCTTTCCTGTTTTCCAACAATTCAACGGGGTTATTGTTGTTGGTACCTCCGATTTGCGTGAATTCACCGTTTTGTTTCACAGGAAGCGTAGGATTCAGGTTATAAGCTCTTTCATAAATACTCATATCCACCGGATGATAATTATCGGTATTGGCATGAATACCGGTTTCTAATTTCAAATGATTATTCAAACCATATTGATAAGCAGTTACACTACCGGCTAAACGTCTTAAAGAACTTGTTTTAATTACACCTTCCGTATTTTGATAGCTCACAGTAGCTCGCATACCGCTGTGTTCTCCTCCATTTGAAAAAGAAAGTGTATGATTCTGAGAGACAGCTGTTTGTTGAAGCTCATCCTGCCAATCGGTATTGGCGCCATAATCAACGGCTCCACCTACATTGTTTTCGCGCATATAGGCCCGCCACTGGTCAGCCGACAGTAAGTCCATGTTTTTAGCCGCATTGGCAATCGCAACATAGCCGCTGTATGACATTTGTCGTCCGGCTTTTTCCCGGTTGGTTGTAACAATGATTACGCCATTAGCGCCGCGCGATCCGAAAATCGCCGCCGCTGATGCATCTTTCAACACATCAATTGAAACGATTTCATTGGGTTGAACTGCATTCATATCCACACCCGGAATCCCGTCTACCACAATCAGCGGACTGTTACTTGCAGAAAGAGACGTCCCACCACGAAGCCGCATGGATGAACCTTGCGTCGGATCGCCGGAGGGTTGCACTACAATTAAACCGGCTACTTTTCCCTGCAATAGTTGTTCAGCGGAAGTGATCACGCCTTTTTTGAGTTTATCGGCTGAAACAGAAGTTATCGCTCCGGTAAGATCGGCTTTGCGCATGGTACCGTAACCGACACCGACTACCGTTATCGCATCCAACATGATTGCATTCTCGCTCAACTGCACATTCATAACGGGTTTAGCCGCTTCTTTTACCGTATTGTACCCGATGTAGGAGAAGGTAAGCATCTCCTCTGTAGCTACATTTAGCGTAAAACCGCCATTTATATCCGTTACAGCGCCCACGGCACGTGATTCGGTAAAAACGCTTACGCCAATTAAGGGCTGATTGTTTTCGTCAATCACGGTTCCTTTAACTGTTATGTTCTGTGCTGATAAAGGATTAATGAAACCTATCAGAAGCAGAAGCATTAAAAAAGTTATTTTTGAAAATCTATATAATTTCATTGTCGTTTTATTTAGTAGGATTATCAACTTTCATTAATGTAATATCGCCATCGTAGATGCTCTTGTTATTTTGATCTTTAATCAAAACAGTCAGTTTTGAAACATTTATTCCTTTGAATTCTTTGGCCAAGTTTATCATCACACGCTGGCTGGTCATTGCGCCTTCCAAATCTCCTGAGAGCGTTTTGGAGCCACCTGTGATAGTATAAAATAAGCGCTGTCCCCGATCATTGTTTTCTCGGGTAATCGTAAGAATATCATTAATACTTACTTTTATAGGAAAAAAGTAAAGATTGGCAGGAGGGGGAATCGGAACGCCCGGCGCAATAATCTTGAAATCGGGAGAAGCGCCCGCCCAATCGGGAGAAGCATCGTTACCATTGTATTTGGCAATGACGAAGGCAATATTTTCCATTACATATTCTTCCGTAACGCCGAAATAAGTTTGCGGAATCAAATCTTTTTTATAAATCCCATTTCCCATGTTTTTGAATTGGGTTTTTTCCCGTATTTCGGGTAGCCAAGCATCAAAGCTTTGTGCGGCGTCCCAATCGTTCAATCCGCCGTGCATGTGCAGGGTGGAAGGTACCGGATTAAATCCATCTACCAAGTTTGAATTGAAAAGAATGGAAATCGTTGAATTCAACCGGAAATCAGTGGGTGCAAAATCTATAACCTTGCCGCTGTTGGCAAATTCACCGATAAAATCGGTTTTATAGAAAGATAGCGTACCTGAATGATAGGTATCAAAATCCAAGGAACGCAACAGAAAATAGAAGCTACTTTCTGTATTCGCCTTGATTTCGTCCACAGTCATTCCAAAAAAGGTAGTAGGCGTAAAAGTGATGCTCCATATTCTGTCGCCGTCATAATGCAGCTTCGTTTTAGCGAGATTCTCAGGAGTAGCATCCGGAATCGGATTCTTCGGCACCCATATCCACATATATAAATCGCCGCCATCGGGAAGCGCAGAAGCGCTGGCAAAGTCGAAATACCAGGTAACTTCTTCATCAAAAGCATATACAGCCGGAACTGTCCATTGTTTTTCCGGGATTATTTCCTGCGCCATCAATGCAGTTTGTGCATACAATAGAAATCCTATAAAATAAATTAATTTTTTCATAATCGTCTTTTAATTAGCGGTGATTAATTTATATACATACGATACAAAAGGAACGCCGTCGCTGGAACGGGAAAGTTTCAATTCCATTTCCGGTTTCGCTCCGGGAATCGAGGTGATGCTTAATTGACCGATTAGCGTTGTTTTGGCCTGATCCGAATACAAATTAATTGTAGGGGCTTTGGCATTCGCATAAGGAAACGAGGTGTTTAAATCCCAGAATCCTTGATTCGGGAACAATTCGGGGGCAGCGCCTGAAACCAGATAAGACGTCGGCGTCTGGGCGGCATCTACATTCAATGCAATGGCAAAACTTGTAAAATCGAATTGTTCCGTCAGTTTCAATTCGCTGGGAGAGATTCCCATCGTTTTTGCTGTTTCGTCAATTTGCGTAATGTCGGAAAGTTTCCAACTTCCGTTTACTTTCTCATAAAGAGTAATAGGGTCTACATAGGTTCCGTCGTCCGTTACCGGTTCGCATCCCGCAAAGTGGAAAGCTAAGAGAAGGAAGAATGTACATCCGAGAAGATACTTGCTTTTCTTCATAATGATATAAATTTGAAATTAAACAATGTAATAATTTTGAACAAATGTAAAACGACAAACTTTCATAAAAAAATTATCCATCCAAAATATAGATAATTTTTAGGGGAAAAATCTGCAATTTATTAATTGTCAATCAAATGAAAATTGAAGATACACGGAAAAATATGAATGAAATATAGTGGAAAAACCTTGTTGGTCAGATAGATTTTATCTCTAATACTTTTTGTTTAAACGCTTCCGAAGGGAAGAGGGCTTTGCTTTTCATTTTGGTTTTGTATGTATAAATGGTATTCACGGAATAGTTTAGGAACTGAGCGATTTTTGTATTGTCGTTGATACCCAAACGTATCAGGGCATAAATGCGCAAATCGGTATTCAGCAATTCGTCTTTTTTCAACAGAATCCGTTCGCTGGGTTTCAATAATTCGTTAAATTTGTTCACAAAATCCGGGAATATTTTCAGAAAAACTTCATCGAAGCGGGAATATAGTTCTTCACGTTCCCGTTGTGCATCTAAATTTTTGGGAATATTTCTCAAATCTTCATATTGTTTGGCCAACACTTTGCGTGCTATCCATTTTTGGAGGGCTTCTGACTTATCAATAAATTCCGAATTTTGACTAAAGAAATGACCGATGTATTCATCTTTTATCTTATTGGCTTCCATCAGGTTACTGTTGATCAGCGTCAGGTCGTCATTGGTCTGTTGAATGATTTGTTTGGCTCGGTTCAGGTGCTTTAATTGCTTCCGGATAATAAAAAAAGAAACAAGCAGCATCGCCGACAAAACAAAACTAAGCGTTAAAAAATAACCAATCCGGTCTCGTTGGTCTTCTATAAGGTTCGTTCGTTCCCTTTCAATAATGGGCAGAATATACCCGATTTCCAATTGCCGGTGACGCGCATTATAAAAAGAAGCATCCTCTAATGCCTGGCGAATATATCGAGCGGAATGTTCAATATCACCTTCAGCATGTAATAGTTGCGCCAGATTCCGTAAGGCAACCGCCTCTTTGGTCGAAAATTTTATATCGGAGATAGCAGCCTGAATAAAATAATGTTTGGCATCCTCCTCCTTCCCTTGCAAAAAATAGAGATACGCAATACTGGATGTAGCGATGGCTAAGTCATGCTCGGAATAATTTCGCGTGTTTATCATCTTTTGAAAGGCCTCCAACGCGCCTCGGTTGTTATCCGATTTCATCCTTTTCAAACCCAGCGTAGACCAGAAACGAGGCGAATCAATGGGAAGAAGTTCTATCGCCGAATCAATGATATTGTTACCCATTAAATCGTATTGATCTCTAAATTCGGAACTATTGTTGTAATCGGCCAGATCATAATAGAGCCTCGATTTATTGATATAATAATCAATTTGCGTTTCGACACTGCACCGGCTGACGTCCAAGGTCGATAGAATGTCAAAACATTCTTTAAACAAACCGGAAGACAGATAGCAAAAACCCAGTTTCACGGTAGCAGCAGCCATCTTTTCCGAGTCATTCAGGGTATGCGAAATAGATAATAATTTCTCCACACATACATAAGCAGAATCATAAATATAGGAACGGTATTCTTCATAAAGATGCTCATATAAAAGATATAATTTCTCCGGATCCTCCGACGTTCCGGTAATTTTTTCTTTGATAAGTTCAATCCGCTTTTCCTTTAACCGATCGTATTCCTGCCGTTTGGAAAGATAATAGTCAAGACTATCCAATCCTATTCTTCCGGAAGAAAAAACAGAAACGGCAAGAGAAGTAAAAAGCCATATAAAGAATAAACGTTTTTTCAAAATAATTTGTTTATGTTTTTCACATCGACAAAGGTAATGAATATTCCCATTCAAAAACAAAAGCGAGACAAAAAATATGCTTACTCAATCACAAGGAGTGATTCTACCCAAATAAAAAAAACAAATACATGAAAATTATACGGTGAATGAAAAAACGTTTTGACCTTTTATTTCTACGTCTTGTTTTGGAATGAAAAATATTTGCCTGTTGAATTACTGAATTATTTTAGAACGGATGAGCTTCCATGCCCGGTGTCGGATAATTTGGTGATCAATTTGACCAAATTTTCTATGTTTATCCCATTCCGTTTCTCAGATTCTGCCATAATTTCAATGGTTCTGCTGTTGCTTCTCACCGCTTCGGAAAGATTGCTTATCATTAAATCTTTTGCATCAATTGTGTTGCTTGTGAAGTATGCGGTTGATGCATCTTCAGTTACATTTTTCTTAGGTAGCAATTCCATCACATCTATTTCTAAAAATACAGCAATCTGTTCTAATCTGAGAAAAGAAATATTTGGGCTTGTCAGCATTCTATTGATGCTGTTTTCTTTTATTTTCAAGAAATCAGCCAAGTTTCGCTTGGTTTTTCTCTTTTCTTTTAATAGTCTATCAATAATATTTTTTTGATATTCAGACATATAAACAATTTATTTTAAAATATAACAAGATTTGCGAACTTATATTTGATATTTAACCGAAAAAGTTATATATTTGCACGATAAGCGTATTTTGTTCGCTTAAAAAGCGCAATTACTTTGCATTACAAATGCAAAGTCTGCATCAAATATAGTAAATTATTTTGTAAAAGAATATAAAAACCGAAAAAATTATGGACGAATTATTATTAATCAGAGAACGACGGAAGAACGAGCACCATTATGGAGATGTTCGAAAAGCGTGTGAGCGTGCCAATGTAACGCCGGTTGTTTTTCAGTCGGCAATAAAAAAAACGAAGATAGATGATCTGACCGACAAGGAAATGTTGGTGATACGGACTTTTATAGAGGTTCTTGATGAGCGGATAGCGAAAAAAGTGCTGATAAAAGATTCGCTCCTATTTGCTAAATTTTAATTTTTTCTCTATTTCATTAAAAGATAAGCGAGCTTAATTTGATTTTCTATTTACCGTACGCGCTTGTCAAATATTCCGGCAACGAAACCAACTTCCGGTCGATCCGTATCTGTTTCTTTTCCCCTCTGTCGCCGGTTACATAATAGTGTTCGGCATACGTTTCCGCCATATTCCGGACAAAAGCCGCTCTTATTCGGGACAATTTTTCATTAACCGATTGGTCTAAAGGTGAACATATCCGTTTGATACTGTCGCTCATGTCTTGATAGTTTTCCCGATTGGAGATAATTTTATAGATAGTCATCAATTCCGGTTCATAATCGGACAATTGTTTCAGAAGGATGCCTTCCGGATGTTGTAAAAACAAAATAAACAAGGCTTTCGGCAAGGTAGTCATCTTGATTTCCTTGTTATTGTTCCGGAAGATAAATATTGTATCTCGAATCAAGGTATAATCGGCTCAATACCTTTTTATTCTCCTCGGCAGGAATATCAACCAGCGACAACAGCATTTCTTTAATCAAAGGTTCATAAAAACCAAGTTCTTTCAATTCAATTATGGATTGCCTGATGTTTTCTATAACATTATATTCTTTGGAATGAAAATCATATTGAATGCTTGTTAATGAAGTTTTAAATTTCTCAATACTAATTGCTTTTTTTCTGTGCGTAA
>JAITQA010000072.1 GCA_031289145.1 Dysgonamonadaceae bacterium
CAATTCATACGACAAGCCGAGTAAAGTAATGAAATATGAATTTGAAACCGAAAAACTATCTGAAATTGTACCTGCTGAAATTCAACAGCAAATGCAAAAATTAATACAACATATATAAACCAAAAAATTCAATTACTTTTGAAGTCTGATAAGTAAATGTGAAAATTATGGCAAAGATAAATGTAAAAGAAACAGAGATAACCATTATTTCCATAAAAGAAAAGGATTATATTTCTTTGACAGATATGGTTAGAAATATAGAAAATGGTTTAGCTCTGATAGAAAAATGGTTAAGAAATAAAAATACCATAGAATTTATTGGTATTTGGGAAGAGATGTATAATCCCCATTTTAATTCCCCCGAATTCGAGGGAATTAAAAATTCCGCAGGATTGAACCGTTTCATTTTATCGGTGAAACAATGGATAGAAAAAACCAATTCAATAGGCATAATCGCGAAGGCTGGTCGCGATGGAGAAACGTATGCACACAAAGACACTATCCATACCGAACATTGTCTGAACTTTGATTTTCAAATGATTTGTCTGATTATTATGATAATACTTCATACAAATCAATTTAATCCTATAAATCATGCTTCAGACAGCAATATGGAAAATCTCAATGCCGTCTTTATCAACGAAAATCTTCTTCAAAAAGAAGGTTGATAAAACTGAATCAGATTGCCATTCAGCAGATGAAGGTGTTGTATGAGGTGGAAAGTCGGAAAATACTAAAATAAATATTTTTTTTTACAAACACATAAATTATAAATTTTGACAGAACAAAAAATTGAAACAGTTAAAGATTTAATTTATTACTCGTATGCAAACTTAGCAATGAGTCATAGTGCTGTTGAAAGAAATCAAGAGAGATATGAGAGGCTAAATTATATGATACGGGCTAAATTATTTAAAGGATTGAAAAATGGCAGTATGAATATAAGGACAATTTTTGATGACGAAAAAATTAAACTACAAACGGGTAAAATGTGTAATTACTGCGGCTCTACTCAAAATTTGGCATTAGACCATATTTTTCCACAGAAATTTGGGGGAAAAGATGATGCTGAAAATTTGATTTTTGCTTGCAAAAGTTGCAATAGTTCTAAAGGAAAAAGAGATTTAATTGAGTGGATGAATATTCGAGGACAATTTCTTCCATTGATGTTGATAAGGAGATATTTGAAATTAGTTTTTAATTATTGTAATGAGAATGAGTTACTTGATAAAAAAGTCGAGGAATTAAAGGAAATGGAATTACCTTTTAAAATAGAACTTTTACCAACACATTATCCTAATCCGAATGAATTAGTAATGAATATAAATGAATATAAAACAAATTTTTCACAAACACATAAATTAATAGAAATTATGGCAAAACAAAAAAAGTTCTTAACCTGTGATGGCAATCAAGCCGCAGCACATATCGCGTATATGTTCAGCGAAACCGCTTCGATTTACCCCATCACCCCGTCGTCCACCATGGCTGAATACGTCGATGAGTGGGCTGCCGCCGGACGAAAAAACATTTTCGGCGAAACCGTCCGCGTGGACGAAATGCAATCGGAAGCGGGCGCCGCAGGCGCTATGCACGGCGCTTTACAAGCCGGAACGCTTTCTACTACTTTCACAGCTTCGCAAGGGCTGTTGTTGATGATTCCGAACATGTATAAAGTTGCCGGAGAATTGCTTCCGGGCGTTTATCATGTTTCGGCACGCGCCTTGGCGTCACATGCCCTGTCCATTTTCGGCGACCACCAGGATGTGATGGCTGTCCGTCAGACGGGTTGCGCCCTGTTTGCTACCGGTTCGGTGCAGGAAGTGATGGACTTGGCTGCGGTGGCTCATTTGTCGGCAATCAGGTCGCGCGTACCTTTCGTGCATTTCTTCGATGGCTTCCGTACTTCTCACGAAATTCAGAAAATCGAACAGTTGGACAATGAAGATTTGGCTCCGCTGATTGACCAAAAAGCCTTGGCGGAATTTCGCCAACGGGCTTTGAATCCGGAAAATCCGGTTGCCCGCGGGACAGCGCAGAATCCGGATATTTATTTTCAGGCGCGTGAAGCGTCCAATGTCTATTACGACAAAGTGGTGGGTATCGTGGAAGAATACGTAAACCAACTTTCCGTTTTGGTCGGACGTAAATACGGATTGTTCGATTATTACGGCGCACCCGATGCCGAAAGGGTCATTATTGCAATGGGTTCTGTTACCGAAGCAATCAAGGAAACTATTGATTATCTGACTGCTAAAGGAGAAAAAGTCGGTTTGGTTTCCGTACACTTGTACCGTCCGTTCTCGGCGAAACATTTCCTTGCAGCTGTGCCCAAAACAGCGAAACGCATTGCCGTTTTAGACCGCACCAAAGAACCGGGCGCTACCGGCGAACCGCTTTACTTAGACGTAAAAGATACTTTCTATACGGCAGATACACACCCTGTTATCGTGGGCGGTCGTTATGGTTTGTCCTCGAAAGACACCACGCCGGCGCAGATTTTGTCCGTCTATGAAAACTTATCTTTGCCGACGCCGAAAAACGGTTTTACCATTGGTATCGTGGACGATGTTACCTTCACTTCTTTGCCTCCGAAAGAAGAATTGGCTTTCGAAGGCGGTCCTTACGAAGCCAAATTTTACGGTTTGGGAGCCGACGGAACGGTGGGAGCGAACAAAAATTCAATCAAAATTATTGGCGACAATACCGATAAATATTGTCAGGCTTATTTCGCTTACGATTCCAAAAAATCGGGCGGATTCACCGCTTCGCACCTGCGTTTCGGCGACAAACCCATTCGTTCGACTTATTTGGTTAATACACCCGACTTTGTTGCTTGCCACGTTCAGGCGTATTTGCGTTTATACGATGTAACCAAAGGCTTGAAGAAAAACGGAACTTTCCTGCTGAATACCGTTTGGAATGAAGCACAGGTGAAAGAAAATCTTCCCGACAACGTAAAAAAATATCTGGCGAAAAACAATATCAATTTTTATATCATTGATGCAACCGGAATTGCCGGAGAAATTGGTTTGGGCAACCGCACGAATACCATTTTGCAATCGGCATTCTTCAAGATTACAGGCGTTGTTCCCTACGAATTGGCTGTGGAACAAATGAAGTATATGATTAAAAAATCGTATGGCAAAAAAGGCGATGACATTGTGAATAAAAACAATGCTGCTGTTGACCGTGGCGCCGATTATGTGAAGATTGACGTTCCCGCCGAATGGGCGAATGCCGCCGTAGAGACGGGGCATGCCCCGTCTTTACAAGACGTTCCCGATTTTGTTGCAAAAGTTGTTTTTCCAATCAATGCACAAAAAGGCGACGACCTTCCTGTTTCTGTTTTCACAGGACGTGAAGACGGCACGTGGAATCAGGGAACGGCTGCTTACGAAAAGCGCGGAGTGGCTTCGCACGTGCCGGTTTGGACGCTCGAAAACTGTATCCAATGTAACCAGTGCGCGTACGTTTGTCCCCACGCAGCTATTCGTCCGTTCGTGTTGGACGCCGACGAACAAGCCAAAGCGCCTGCCGGATACACAACATTAAAAGCTATCGGAAAACAATTCGACGGCATGCAATATCGTGTTCAGGTGAATGTACTGGATTGTTTGGGTTGCGACAATTGCGTCGATATTTGTCCGGGCAACAAGAACGGTAAAGCCTTGGCAATGGTTCCGATTGAAGAAGAATACGCCGAACAGAACAATTGGGATTTTTCGGTCAAAGAAGTGACAAGCAAACAACATTTGGTCGATATTTCGCAGAATGTGAAAAATTCGCAATTTGCAACGCCGTTGTTTGAGTTCTCCGGCGCCTGTTCGGGTTGCGGCGAAACTCCTTATGTCAAGCTGATTTCCCAACTCTTCGGCGACCGCCAGATGGTAGCCAACGCAACGGGTTGTACGTCTATTTATTCCGGTTCGGCGCCTTCCACGCCTTATACGAAAAATGCGGAAGGACGCGGTCCGGCTTGGGCAAATTCCTTGTTCGAAGACAATGCCGAATATGGATTGGGAATGAACATTGCGACCGAAAAAATGCGCGAGCGTGTAGTTGCCAAAACAAAGGCGTTGATAGCAATCGAATGGACACAGCAAAGAGTGAAAGACGCTGCTCAAGCATGGCTTGACAATCGGAACGACAGCGGTGCGGCAGGCAGAAAAGCCGCCGACGAATACGCTGCCGCTCTTGAATGGGGCATTATGCCGGTAGATGATGTAATCACATTTTTTGAAAATGAAGGCGCAGAATATGCCGATAAACTGGTAGAAGTAAAAGCCAAAAAGGCAGCGGGTGCGACCACTTGCGAATGTCCGGCTTGTACTTTGTGTAAGGAACTTTTGGAACTGAAGCATTACTTTATGAAACGTTCGCAATGGATTATCGGCGGCGACGGTTGGGCTTACGACATTGGTTTCGGCGGATTAGACCACGTGATCGCTTCCGGTCAGAACGTCAATATCTTGGTGGTAGATACCGAAGTATATTCCAATACGGGCGGACAATCGTCCAAATCGACGCCGGTAGGCGCGGTGGCTAAATTCGCCGCAGCTGGAAAGCGTATTCGCAAGAAAGATTTGGGCATGATTGCCACGACTTACGGTTATGTCTATGTGGCGCAAATCGCTATGGGAGCCAATCAGGCGCAAACCCTGAAAGCCATTCGCGAAGCGGAAGCTTACAACGGTCCTTCGATAGTCATTGCTTATTCTCCCTGTATCGCTCACGGTCTGAGAGCCGGCATGGGTAAGGCGCAAGCCGAACAGAAATCAGCTGTAGAGTTGTTTAAGGTGACAGAAGAGAATGCGCAATGGCGGTATAACGGGTATAAACGGTTGGCATCCTTAGACTTTTAGACTTTTTAGACTTTCCAAGTTTTAAAAACTTGGAAAGTCTGTAAGTCTTTACTGCGGAAGTATCATTAACCAAACATTCCAAGTCTTAAAGACTTGGAATGTTTTAATGTTTTAATCAATAACTATGGACAAATATTTTATTCCATTAGAAGCAGGTAAGTTTTACCACATTTACAATCAGGGAAATAATCACGAAACGATATTCTACAACGACAGAAATTATATTTATTTCATGCAAAAATTAGATATGTATCTATCTGACTTTGTGGAACTATATGCTTTTTGCCTGATGCCCAATCATTTCCATTTGTTAGTCAGGATAAAGGAAATGGAAGAATTGACCGGCGATGCAGCAGATAGACTTACGGACAGACAGACGGATAGACATTCCAAGTCTCAAAGACTTGGAATGTCTTGTGAGTCTTCGAGACTTGGAATGCCTTTGTCTTCTGAGTTATCCTGTTCGCTTTCCGAACTTGCCAGCGAACAATTCCGTCGTTTTTTAATGTCTTATTCCAAATCCATTAACAAACAGGTAGAAAGGTCGGGCAGTTTATTTCGTAAAAATTTCAAACGTAAGGAAATCAATTCTTTACAATATCTGCAAAACACAATAATCTATATCCATCGCAACCCGCTACATCACGATTTTACCGATGATTTTACAGCATACCGATGGAGTAGTTACGACCGTATATTGGAAGATAAAGTGACAAAACTGAAAAAACAAGAAGTCCTTGAATGGTTTGGCGACAAGGAAAATTATCGCTATACGCATTTAGCGGATATTGACGATGATATTGAACAATAGTCGGACTTCCGTTAGACTTTCCAAGTTTTAAAAACTTGGAAAGTCTTGCAAAGTCTTGCAAACCCGAAACAAAATAAATTTATTATTTTTATGACAAAAGAAAATTCTATCAAAATCTTTGAAAACAAGAAAGTCCGTTCCGTATGGGACAGTGAACAGGAGAAATGGTATATCTCAATTGTAGATGTCGAAGTGTTAACGGAAAGCGCTAATCCTCGCCGATATTGGAGCGATTTGAAAATCAAGTTGAGTAAATGAGGGTAGTCAGTTGTACGAAAATATCGTACAACTGAAAATACAATCATCGGATGGGAAGTTTTATATGACAGATGTAGCTGATGTAGAGCAACTTTTTCGTCTAATTCAGTCTATTCCGTCGCCTAAAGCAGAACCTTTCAAACAATGGTTGGCGCAGATTGCCCGCGAACGTTTGGAGGAAATGGACGACCCCGAGCTCGGTATTGACAGGGTGTTGGAATACTATCACCGCAAAGGTTATTCCGAAAAATGGATTAATCAGCGACTCAAATCCATCGAAGTGCGCAAAGAGTTGACCGACGAATGGGAGCGGCGAGGCGTACAAAAAGGTCAGGAATTTGCTACGCTTACCGACATTATCACATCTGCATGGTCGGGATTCACCACCAAACAGTATAAACAATTCAAAGGGCTGAAAACGGAAAGTCTGCGCGACAATATGACGAATCTGGAATTAGCGCTCAACACCCTTGCCACAGTAGAGACGGGGCATGCCCCGTCTCTACTGCCGAATTATCCAAAGAACACCAGCCTGAAACGGGAGAGGAAAATGTAGAATGGCGGTATAATGGATACAAACATTTAACACAGATTTTCATGTATTTTCTCCCGCCCTAATTCAAAAACATTAAAAATGCCCAAACAAATGGCAAGATGGCTGCCAGCCACCACTGCCGCAAACCGCTGAACCGTTACCTGCAAGTTTGGAAAGGCAATGGATAACTTTTCTACGTTAAACCATTCTTTTAATTAGTTGAAAATGGCTAAAAATTTCACTCAAATTTATTGAAAATCAAGATTTAAATCGTAACTTTGCAGCCATTTTTATTTATGACAACATAATGTCTAACTTATTAATTAACAATTTTATTAACAAACATGAGTGAAGAACTGAAAAAAGAAGAAATCGTAAGTACGGAAGAAGTACAAGCGGTTATTCCTGCGGTGGAAGAAACGGCTCCTGTAGAGGAGACAGTTGCTGATGCCGTTGAAATTCCGGAAACTGCTGAAATTCCGGAAATTCCTGTAGCTCCGGAAATTCCTGTAATTCCGGAAGCGAAAGAAGAAGAAGAAGCAGTAGTAGAGGCTGTAGAAGAAGAGGTCGTAGAACCTGCTGAAATTGTAGCAGAAAAAACACCTGTAAAACCCGCTAAAACAGCTCCTAAGCAAGATTTTGATTGGGATGCTTACGAAAAAGGCGAAACTTACGGAGATGTAAGCAAAGACAAACTGATTGAAACGTATGATCAGTCATTGAGCAAAATCAATGATCGCGAAGTGGTGATTGGAACCGTTACTTCCTTAAATAAAAGAGAAGTAGTAATCAATATCGGGTATAAATCCGATGGTGTGGTTTCGATGACGGAATTTCGCTACAATCCCGACCTGAAAGTAGGCGACGAAGTAGAAGTGTATATCGAAAGTCAGGAAGACAAAAAAGGACAACTGATCCTCTCTCACAAAAAAGCGCGTGCTACCCGTTCTTGGGATAGAGTGAATACTGCGCTTGAAAATGACGAGATTGTAAAAGGTTATGTTAAATGCCGTACCAAGGGCGGTATGATTGTGGATATATTCGGTATTGAAGCATTCTTGCCCGGGTCGCAAATCGACGTTAAACCGATTCGTGATTACGATATATTCGTAGATAAAACGATGGAATTCAAGGTAGTTAAAATCAACCAGGAATTCAAAAATGTGGTTGTTTCGCACAAAGCGCTTATCGAAGCTGAACTGGAACAACAAAAGAAAGATATTATTGCCAAATTGGAAAAAGGCCAGGTATTGGAAGGTGTGGTTAAAAACATCACAACTTATGGTGTATTCATTGATTTGGGCGGTGTAGACGGGTTGATCCATATTACCGACTTGAGTTGGGGACGTGTTTCTCACCCGGAAGAAGTGGTGAAATTAGACGAAAAAATCAATGTGGTTATTCTTGATTTTGATGATGAAAAGAAAAGAATCGCATTGGGTCTGAAACAATTAACGCCTCATCCATGGGATGCCTTAGACGAAAACCTCAAAGTAGGCGATATTGTAAAAGGTAAAGTTGTCGTGATGGCCGATTACGGTGCATTTATTGAGATAGCCCCCGGCGTTGAAGGTCTTATCCATGTGTCCGAAATGAGTTGGACGCAGCACTTGAGAAGCGCTCAGGATTTCATGAAAGTCGGAGACGATGTCGAAGCCATCATCCTGACATTGGACCGCGACGAACGCAAAATGTCGTTGGGTATCAAGCAATTGAAGTCAGACCCATGGGAAGATATTGAAGCAAAATTCGCCCTCGGAAGCAAACATATTGCAAAAGTTCGCAATTTCACCAATTTCGGCGTATTCGTTGAAATAGAAGAAGGTGTTGAAGGTTTGATACATATTTCCGACCTATCCTGGACCAAGAAAATCAAACATCCAAGCGAATTCACTTCTATCGGCGCTGAAATTGAAGTACAAGTATTGGAAATTGACAAGGAAAACCGTCGTTTGAGTTTGGGTCACAAACAATTGGAAGAAAACCCATGGGATGTGTTCGAAACACTGTTTACCGTAGGTTCGGTTCACGAAGGTACCATTATTGATTTGTTGGATAAAGGCGCTGTAATTTCTCTGCCATACGGTGTGGAAGGATTTGCAACTCCCAAGCATTTGGTAAAGGAAGACGGCTCTCAGGCGCAATTAGATGAGAAGTTAGACTTCAAAGTGATTGAATTTAACAAAGATTCAAAACGAATTATTCTTTCTCACAGCCGTATTTTTGAAGATGAACAACGCGCTGAAGCAAAGAAAGATAAGGAAGCTAATGCAGATATAGCTGCTCCTGAAAAGAAAGCAAGCAGGAAAGTCAAGAAGGACAAGGAAGAAATTCAACAACAACCGGTTATGGAGAAAACCACGCTGGGAGATATTAGCGAATTGGCCGAATTGAAGGAAAAAATGGAAGGAAACAAAGAATAAAATCAATGTTCAATTAGCGAAAAAGAGGCTGTCCGAAAATCGGACAGCCTCTTTTTAATGCGCCGTGCATGCTTAATCACGGACAAACCCCGTCACTTGCCGGAAAATTACGATTCGGCTTGCTGGCGTTTTACCTCTTCTTTTATTTTAAGAATAGCAATTCCCAAATGAGCGGCTATATCCGTTCCACAACGCTCATCGGCTTGATAAAAGCGTGCAATTGCCCGTATCAAAATAGGTTCCGTCACCCCATCCATGGCTTCGGCAACATTAGATGCTATCCGTTTCTTTTCTTCTTCCGGAACCAAACGATAAAGATCGCCCGGCTGTGTATAATAATCTTTGTCGACGCGGTGGTCGTAATTGAAAGCATCTCCTTCCAAGATCAGAGGCGGCTCGTTGTTTGTTTTATCTTCAACCGGCCCCCCGAAGCTATTCGGTTCATAGTTGGCAGTTCCTCCGCCATTTGCATCGAAACGCATGAACCCGTCGCGGTGGTAATTATGTACCGGACAATGCGGTGCATTCACAGGAAGACTCTCAAAGTTGACACCCAAGCGATAACGCTGTGCATCGGTATAAGCAAAAAGCCTGCCTTGCAACATTTTATCGGGAGACCAACCAATACCCGGCACTACATGGGTAGGACTGAAAGCTACTTGTTCCACTTCTGCAAAATAGTTTTCCGGATTACGATTGAGCGTTAATATTCCTACTTCAATCAAAGGATAATCTTTTTGGCTCCAAACTTTAGTAAGATCGAAAGGATCGAAACGATAGGTTTTCGATTCGGCTTCAGGCATAATTTGCACACACATTTTCCAACGGGGAAAATCACCTTCCTGTATATGTTCGAATAAATCACGTTGCGAAGCTTCCCTGTCTTTACCAACGATTTCTGTTGCTTCGGCATTGGTCAGATTCGCAATACCTTGTTGAGATTTGAAATGAAATTTTACCCAAAACCGTTTATTTTCGCTGTTGATAAAACTAAAAGTATGACTTCCGAAACCATGCATTTGCCGAAGGTTGGCAGGGAGGCCACGGTCGCTCATCAGTATCATTACCTGATGCAAAGTTTCCGGACTACTTCCCCAAAAATCCCACATTGCGGTATTGCTGCGGAGGTTGGTTTGCGGATCCCGTTTTTGGGTATGGATAAAATCCGGAAATTTCAACGGGTCACGGATGAAAAACACCGGCGTGTTATTGCCAACCAAGTCCCAGTTTCCTTCTTCCGTATAAAATTTGATAGCAAAACCCCGCACATCTCGTTCGGTATCGGCAGCGCCCCGTTCTCCGGCAACTGTTGAAAACCGGAGGAAAAGCGGTGTTTGTTTACCGACTTGACTAAAAATAGCAGCTTTCGTATAAGCCGTAATATCGTGGGTTACAGTTAGGGTGCCAAAAGCACCCGATCCTTTGGCATGTACAATGCGTTCGGGTATCCGTTCGCGATTGAAATGCGCCAATTTTTCCATCATCCAGGCATTCTGCATCAGTGCCGGGCCATGCGGGCCGGCTGTTTGGATATTCTGATTATCCGCAACAGGTGACCCTGATTGTGAAGTAAGTTGTTCTTTAGATTTCATAATGATAATTTTTTTAGCAGTTATACAATAATTTTTGATATATTATTTTTAAATTTACCAACCAGTTGCACCTTGATTTCGGCTAATTCAAAATCAACCAATTCTTTAGAATCCAGATAATTTCTTATTATTTCCATAAGATAAGGATCATCAAAATCTTCTATCCGATGATCTTGTGCACTATACAAGTGATGGTGTTCATCCGATCTGATATCAAAATACATTTTATTGTCTCCTGTCATGACCTTAGTTAAAATTTTGTTCTCAACTAAACATTCCAAAACATTGTAAATTGTACCGATTGTAATCGTTGGATATACCTTATGTGTTTCAGTAATTATATCTTCAGGGCAAGCATGCCGCAATACTTCCAGGGCTTGGTACACTGCTATTCGCTGTAATGTAACTTTCAGTCCTTTAGAAATAAATAAAGCTTTTATAGATTCAACAGAACTCATATTTTTCATTTAAGGTTACAAAGTTAATTATAATTATTCTAAAATAAAAATCTTTCTAAATATTTTTTCGTTGCCTGCAAAAATATTTTGGCAAATGTCTAAAAGATTTGGTATTCAATCTGCTTGTGGATACATATTTGTAATTAACTGATGCGCTTTCCTCAAAATTTCAAACTGCAGCATATCATTCGATTTGGAGAGCAATGTTGAATATTTTATTCTCGATTCCAACCATTTTTTTTGCATCTCACTCACTATATGGTTATTATTTATCATAACCGGACTATATGGAAACAACCAGATTTGTGATATCACATTGTCATCAAATTCATAATAAGCACAATTGGAATCAAGCGCAAAAGAGGATAAATAGATTGAATAATTATGGTCATTATGACTGACGCCTGTCAGTACTTTTTCAACGAAAGACAATAATCCGAACAGATCTTCTTGTAAAAGGCGAATATCTTCATCCGTAATAAATTCACGGTTGTAGTAATATTGTATCTCTTTCACTAATTTTTCAAAAACAGATTCATCAACAATGCAGGTAATATTTCTTAATTGATTAAAATATAAAACACTTTCTTTATGTAACGCCATCAATTCGGGCGTAATTTTCATATCCGTAAAATTAGACGAAAATGAAATTTCGCCTACGGAATGTAAAGTCCTGCAGTATTCAAATTTAAAAAGCGCTTCATAAGGAAAAAAATGCATAGGCAAATAATTCAGCGCCGAAATTATGCTCAGTTCTTTTGCTTGCCCAATCTGCTGCATAAATAAATTAGTAAATTTAAGCTGATCCTGAAAATTATTATATGATTCCTTAATAGTAATATTCAACTTTTCTGGAAAATTTTCCTTGTTAATAATATCGGCGCCAATGATCATATCTAATGAAAATTTAAGATCCTTTGCTACGATTGCTGCCTCTTCTACCGTAAACGGTATTTGATTTTTTATCCTGCGATAAGCCGACTCACGCCCAATATCTAATATATCCATCAGATATTTAATCATCTTTTTGTCTGACGGAAGATTTTTATTAATCTCACTCACAATCAATTTATTCAATTCACTCATAATTTGGATATTTTTGTTGTTTAATTTAGCATATTATTGTATCGCGACCACTAAAAAGTCGAAAATCACAGTACAAAGATAAATATTTATCACAAATATACAATATTTTATACTAAAATCAGGATGTATGGGGATTTATCTCTCAATATATGCTATATTTTTTGTTTTTACGGAAAATGCGCAATAGCAGATAGGTAATCATTCCAAAAACGACCGAAACTGCGGCGGCAAGGACAATACTGCCGACGAAATATTGAATAATATCCTGTTTGATGGTTTTAAAATTTATCGAAGCAAGGCTGAACTCAAACGAATTGCCAAAAATCAAGGCGCCCGCAGCATAACTCCCGAAGAGGATAAACGGTATCATCGGCGGAAGGCTGATATTCGAAGCAACCAAAGCAATGGCTTTGTTCAGTTTGAAAAAATGCGCAACAGCATACGCCACCAGCATCTGATAGCCCCATATCGGAACAATTCCCAGAAAGATACCCAACATGACCGAGAGCGTGATGGTACGATTGGATTGGGTTGATGCGAAAATATGTTTGCTAAGAAAGGCTTTTGCCGTCTCCCTGTTGATTTGCCGGACAAAGTGGAACGGTTTTACCCACAGGAAAGCAATCAGTACCAAAAAAGTGTTCAGGATGCTGATTCGTGTAAAATCCTTGAACGGTTTGAAATGAGAAATACGTTCTCCATCAGGAGGATAATGAACTTTTACAGGAACGGAAATCACCGGTGTTCCGTTCCAGGCAGAGCGAACCAGCGCCTCTAATTCGAAATCGTAATGCCGGGTAAAAAAATGCCGGTTGGCAACAAGCCGGAGCGGATAAAGCCGGAATCCGGATTGGGTATCGGGCAGTTTCAGGCCGGTTTCCACCCAAAACCAGCAATTGGAAAACCGATTGGCAAAAGTGTTTTTGCCGGGCATATTTTCCTGGTGAAGATTGCGTGCACCGATAATAATGGCGCCGGGATTTTCGGAATGGGCACCCAATAGCACAGCTATTTCCGAAGGATAGTGCTGTCCGTCGCTGTCAATGCTTACGGCATAATCGAAGCCCAAGGCAAGCGCCTTCCTGAAACCGGTCTGAAGTGCATACCCCTTTCCGCTGTTCTTGGGATAGGAGCAAACAACCATATTTTCCATCCCCTCCAATATAGACGCCGTAGAATCGGTAGAACCGTCGTTGACGACGATAATCGTTTCGGAATATGCTTTCAATCCGGAAATAAGACTTTCGAGTGTTTTCTCGTTGTTATAAGTCGGAACGATAACGCAAATATTCAATTCGTGCAGCTTTTTCCTGATTTCCGCTTCGTTTGTCATGGATAGTTTGAAGTATTAGGTTCAATAAGCGTTGCTTTCAACGACAGGCAGTCAAATTCGCCGGATGCAACGTTTGCTTTCAGTTGAAGCGTATCATTTTCCAGGGTATATTCACACCTGATTTTTATTTCTTCGTCGTGACCCGGAAGTATCGGCCTCAAAAACTTGCAGTTCGACAATTCGCTATATCTCCATTTCCTGTCCAAGAAAAGTTCTGTACATTCTTTAATCATTTGCAGCGTAAAAACACCCGGAACAACCGGTTGTTGGGGGAAATGTCCCTTGAAAACTTCATGCCGGGGATTTATCAATACGGCAAAAAGAACCGTATTGCCGGATTTTTCTACCGATTTTAATTGAAAGAAACTTGTTAATAACATATTATCCTTTCCAATTGCATTTTCAAGCCGATATGGCTGTGTTGTATTTGAATAAGGGCTGGAAACCTGTCCTTGTAATCTGAAAAACGATAGCGCCGGGCATTGATAAGTTGGGGCGCTTCGATGGCCATGAGTTCTTCCGAAACTGTGTTTTTCAGGTAATAATATTTATCCGCTTTGATGATTTCCAATTCGGGAACGGCATCGTTGGTGTAAATATCCGAAAGCAAACCGGCCGTTTCCGGGTTCAGAAAAAGCAAGATGTTGAAATCGGCTTCCAGTATTTGCAGGAGGCGCTTTTTATGCAGCGCTTCCAGACAATAATTTACGCGGAAAGAGTCCTTGCCGACTTCAAAGTCAAAGACACTCATTCCGAAATGGGAGGTAAACACCGTGCGATACCTGTCTTCTCCGGTTGATTTCACCAGCAACATTCCGCTGAAATGATTTTTTCTGAAATCAATCTGCATGTTAAACAGCAGGACGCTGTCCACCGCAGGAAAAAAGGGATAAAACGCTGCCTTTTGCACGTGCATGGAAGTTGCTTTCCTGAATCCTTTGGTAATCCCGGGAGCGCATGACGTCAGCAACAACAGGCATATCAACAGGCTACTTGATACTGAATTTCGCATCGGGAATAAGCGGATTTTTCTTTTTAGCCGTAAACTCATATTCCGTATAATCATCTGACGGTTCTGTTATTTTCAGTTTTTGTACGGAAAAATCTTTTTTGTCCAAATATATATCAATGGATTTCAGGTAGGATTTAGCGCTTCCGGAAGGGAGTACGCCAACGAGGTACTGTCTGTCGTTTTCGCTGACCGACAAGGTATAAGCGGAAGATAGCCTGTCGATATCCCCGGTCATGCAAGCCGCTATCAGGACATTTATCTGCGCCATCATTTTGTTTCGGCCGAGGTCGTAAGTATTGGTTTTCCCGTCCGAATCCACCCTGATTTTATCGCCGTTGATAACAATCAGGTATTTCACGGGTTTTTGGTAATCCAGACAGATTTTGTCCGGTTTTCCGTAGTAAAACACGCCGGTAGAAACTATTTTTTCAGACAGTAAATTGATGTATTTCGTTTGTGTAAAACTACTTTCCAGGCTGGTCAGGGCAGCCGATTCCGTCTGCAAATCCGCTTTGAACCGGTCGAGTGAAGTCAGCGGTTTAAACCCGGTCTGCGCCTTTACCGAAAGACTCAGCAAGAATATTAAAAATAAAAAAATCTTTTTCATCTGCTCTTACAAATTTGTATCCGTTTTCAAGGGCAAAGTTAATAACTCTTTCCAGAATTAAGGGTGTATTTTCATGCGAATCATGAAAAAGCACTATTTTACCCGGTTTTATTCTTTTCACTACCCGCTCAACCACCTTTTCCGGCCGACGGATTGTCGTATCCAAAGAGCGCAGACTCCAGCCCATAACACGGTAACCACTGCCTTTCAAAGCCTTTTTCAGACGGGGATTGGTTACGCCAAAAGGCGGGCGGAACCAAAGCGGCGTATCCGGCAGATTGAAAGTTGCAATAAGGTCCTTACAGCGATTAATTTCTTCCCTCATTTTCCGTACGGAAAGCAAAGGAAAACCATTGCGATGGTTATAACTGTGATTGCCAATTAAATGCCCTCCTTCAACTATTCTTTGCGCCAGGGATTTATGCGCTGTGATATGTTCGCCGGTACAAAAAAAAACAGACCGGATGCCGTATTTTTTCAAAATAGCCAATACCTTGGGCGTGACTTCCGGATGCGGGCCATCGTCAAAAGTGAGAGCAAGAAGTTTTTCAGCCGTATCTAAGCGGGAAACAGTCTTTACGTAAAATCCCGACCGGATATCGGCTGAAGCATAAACCAATACCGTTAATACCAAAAGAATAAGGACAATTATTATCCACATAAACAATTATTTATTTTCTTGAGAAAGAATGAATAGCGAAAATGTTTTATTTAAAGTGGAAAAGCAGCCACAAATAAATGCAACTGCCTGACTATTAACGAGCCACTGACCAGATTCGAACTGGTGACCTACGCGTTACGAATGCGTTGCTCTACCGACTGAGCTACAGTGGCTTATTTTTTTATTGAATCAAATCTTTCAGAAAACCATCCAATTCTTCCTCAATATGCGTCCAAATTTCATTTACATCATCCAATTTGATGGTATCATCGTCAAGGAAAAATAATTCTTCCACAACAATAAAATCTTTGTCTACCAAACTAATGGTAAAAGGTTTAAAAATATAATCCTTTTCAAATAACGATATCATTTCCGGCTGTTGCAATAGAGACCGAAAAGTAGCGGAATTAAACGACTGATTGTCCGGCAACTGAACCTTATTCAAAAGATTATCCCTATCATCATAGAAAAAAAGCGCATTCTCACTTTCATCATGATACAGATACAAATCCCCTAAAGAATTATCTTCGTTCTTTGATTCGTAGTCATCCAGACTTTCCTTTAGCGCAATTTCCAGTACCGGAACCAATGTTTTACTGATTGTTTTCATTTCCGTCGCAAAGGTAATAAAAATTTTCGGATTGAAAAAATGGTTCCTGACTTTTATTCCGACAAAGATAATTTATTATATTTGGAAATACAATTATTTAACCATAAAAAAAGCCGTTCAAATATTACTACTTGAACGGCTTCTTCTTAAAAACGGCAGCTACCTACTCTCCCACTTACACGCAGTACCATCGGCGCAACCGGGCTTAACTTCTCTGT
>JAITQA010000148.1 GCA_031289145.1 Dysgonamonadaceae bacterium
GGATGCATCGCTCGGTAGAAACTGTAAAGCCATGCAATTATGAACCGCCCGGCAGAAATAGCTCCCTGCCGGACGGTAGTTTCAGTAAGCAAGCACAGCAAGCAATCTTGCTATAAAAAACTGCGGCTACTTCTCTCCATACACGCGCCTGTGAGAAACGGCAGCTATGAATGTATAGTATTCTTTCTCGGGACAGGGGGTTAGACTTAATTTGATATGCTTTAAATAGTCTTCTAATTTTTTGAAGTCCGACAAAGGAATACGATTTAATTCATCAGTTGACAGAAGGAATTTAACTTCACATATCAAACCGGTGGAATCGCAGATGATATTATACATAATACCCATTTCACCCCATTCTTTGGTATGCTCTTCAGAAAATATTTTCCTAAGTTCCTGTTTATTCATTGGTTCACGCACATATCCATAACATTCATCGCGACTAAAGTCAATTGTCTTGAATAATTTATTTTCCTTGTTTTCCATAGATCGCTTAACAGTATCCACGACATATACCGTATTCCCAACCCGTTTCTCTATGGTTTGCGCGTCAACCGAACTATAAACTCCTGCAAAATACAACAGGATTCCTAAAATAATTATTTTTTTTGTTTTCATATTTTTATTATATTTTAATTACAATTTGAGTTGCTTTTAATATTTTCATAGGCCTTCGGTAAAAAGGTATAATCAAGTATACCTTGGGTTGTTCCTTCTGACTGGAAATCTTGAATAAAATCCCAATAATTAAGACCACCCCATCTCGAATCCCTGGCGAATAATTCAGCATATGTCGGCAAATGGGTTCCTTGATTGGTAATATTCATAATCCACAGACTATATTTATTCGAATGATTCTTGCCTGAGCCATAAAATCGACAATAATAACCCTCCCCTTTCATCCAACAAAGAATATCCGATGTCATTTTTGCCTCGAACTCTATATTTATTCTCGCTGAATTATAATAATAATTAATTCCACCCCAGTAGTAGTTGTCCTGGAAAAAATGAATAAACTCTTCCGGAAAAGATTGTTCAATTGAAAATTCATCGCGGAATATCAATGTTTTCGTATCCGCGTCATATCGTCCGTTGCTGATGGAAGGGTCATAAACGATGTTACTGAATTTAATACCCCTGGATTTGAGCGAGTCGTACATGGATTTGTAAGCACAATTATTCAACAGTGTATTGATTGTTGTTTCGAGTGCAGTATTTCCCGAGTCATCCAAAGAAGAATTTGCTGCAATTCCACCGGCACTGCCTCCGGGACCGGTTCCACCGCCACCGTTGTTGTTGTTATTGTAATTTCCACTACCGCCGGTGCTGTCACATTCCCACCAGCCATAGTAGTAATCAACGGTTGGAGTGCCGCAACCCATAAATGTATCTTCCCCCTCATGTTGTGTATAATAACAATGTTCCGTAATACCAATATTGTAATAATAGGTACAGCCCATGTTGCTTCTTAATCCTATGCCCGGCGTTTCTGTATCCGGGCTTATGGAATAGGCAACCCCGTCAAGGTATCTCCACGCATTGACAAAATCACCCTCCATATCGCAGTAAAACACAAATCCACTGAATTTTTTATCGCGTTTCAGATAGGAATTATTCCTGAACGGATTGAAGTTCGATGATTCCAAATACTTTAAATCAGGCGTGATGGTCATGATAAAACCATCCGTTTTTTTAGTCTTCAAATCTGTTCTTACTACTAAACGTGTGGTAGAATGAATGTAACGGAGATCTCCTGTCTCTTCGTATTTTTTATAACACTCCGGTGTTATAAACCCGTATCCTTTCTCTGCGGTCAGCATTGTTTCCACTGTCTTATACTCTTTGTCTGTATTCATGAAAGAATTGTTCCATAAAGGTTTAAGATACTTTTTTCCCGCCTTTTTATCGGTGAAAGAAGATCTTATACCGGCAGGCGTTTCTCCTTTGTTGGCTTCGTACCATGCTTTTGCTTCTTGAATTGATGGGTCTTGCTGCGTCAACGTATCAAAAAGGCTATCTTCCACACAAGCATATACAATTCCCGCCAACAAAAATAGTAAAAATGTTCGTTTTAGCATTGTTTTTTTCATAAAATAAATTTTTTAATTTAATAATTTGTTTTTTGTTCTCAATTTCAGTCCGTTTAATCCCGTCAGCCGGGGTCGTAATGCAGAATGTCCTGCATCTCCAATTTCATCCGGTCGATTGCCGGGGTATCAATTTTTATCTTTTTGTGCAATACTTCACAGGCTTTTTGCCTGGCCCGCTCATAATCCCCCTGCTCAAAGAAGATTTTAGCCATGTTGTAATGCGGCTTAAACAGGGAGGGTATCATCTGCGAGGCCGTTTCGTATGCCGATAAAGCCGGGTTATAATCTCCGTTTGCAGCGTAAGATTCTCCTAACAGCATCAACGCCTGCGCCGAAGCATGCAACCGCAAGGCTTCTTTCAAAACCACAATGGACGCGGCATGCCTTTCTGCCAGGTGCAGGCTTCCGCCATAAACGGAAAGAAACCGGGCGTCACATTTCAGTGCAGGATACAACTTCTCAAACGCTTCCAAGGCCGGGTCTTTATTACGGGGAAAAAGCATCATCGCCCGGTTCCAACGCTTTGTCAACAGGGAATAGTCGTACAGGGAATACAGTGCGACGCCGCATAACAGGAAAACGCCGCACGCCGCACTTTTCCGGATCAAATTCGGAATATGAAAAGGCTTTGCCCTTTTTGTGAGGGCGATACTTGCCAGACAAAACGCCGCCAAAATCTGAAATTCGATATAATCAAAAGGATAGGAAAAACAGGCGAACACCAGCAACGCCGCTAAAACACCTTGCATCACGCGGAGCATGCCCTCCTCATCCGGACTTGGCGCTTTCCGGTTGCTATCCGAAAAAGCAAGGAACAGGATTACAGATACCAACAGCAATCCGACAATTCCCTGTTCAAGCGCTATCTTCAGAAATTCGTTAAAAGGAACGACCGTATCGTCTGCCAGAACCGCCCATGGAGAATCCGGGTGCGCAGCAAGGTAAGCGCCCTGTTCCGGCATGTAACGGGCTTGAAAACCGCCGGGGCCGATACCGGTAAGCGGTTTTTCCTGCAACAAATGCCAACTGACCGTCCAAATCAGCAAACGTCCATCGGCAGAATCCTTTTTGAAGGTATATAATTTCGCAGCCAGGAAGATACAGGCAACAAGAAGCACACATACCACTACGCCCTTTTTCCACCTGCTGAAATGGAAATTCAGTAATTTTTCTTTTCCATAGTGGACACATAGAAATCCGGCGCCGACCAAAACGGCCAGCCACGCCGCTCGTGATTGACTGAGCAGCAATTGCATTCCGACAGGCAGTGCTAACAGCAACAGCGCAATTTTATGCAGGTAAAAATTTTTCGTTCGAGTGAAAACGATCAGTCCAATCAGGCTTATCAGGACAACTGCCGTGAATCCGCCCAAAATCCCGGTATTAAAAAATGTGCCTTTTATATCGGGAAATCCCTGCCATGGATTTGTCAAATGCTGATACCCATACCAAATTTGCAATAGAGCACACAGCGGCAGCAAGTAGAGACAGTACGAGGTTAAACGGAGCGGAAGATGGCGGAAAACAAAATACAGACCCGCAAAAGAAAGCAGTTTGTAAACAGGCTCATTCCCTGCCGGTTGATGGATGAAACGGAACAATACAAACAACAGGTAAAATGCTAAAATGACATCTATCGAATTGACACTCCCCAAAACGCCTGTCGACCGAAAGTTTTTAACACACAGGCAAGCGGTGCAGAGTACGGATAATGCGGTAACCGTGAGGATTAGTTCTACCTGGTTGTAAAAAACCAAAGGTTTGCCAAACCGGAACGGAGAAAAGGCGTAACAAAACAACAGCACCGACCCGCCGAAGCTGAGTATTTCTTCGATCGACATTCGAGCGGACTGCGGTTTTAAGGTTTGCATATATCCTGTCTGATAAGAGCTTCCCAAGTCCCCTGAAAGCGGTTTTTAAAAATACGAAGCGCGGACTTCTTAACTAAAATATCCTTACCTGAGGTTCTCGACTACCCACCATAGAAGATAAGTTAAGAAGCCCACGCACTTTTTACGTGGGCGCTTACTTACTCTTGCTACGGTTGAAATTGTCGAGAAATCAGGTACAAGAATAATAATTAATCGCTTCTTTTGAATGTACTAATTCGCTTTTTCACTTGCTGTTTTAGTACTTCAAGGAACAAATGTAAATGATTTTTTTGGAATTTCCAAATTAATTTTGTTAATTTTTACAGCGCAACGAAACCGTTTCGTTATTGGAGCGTTATTTTTAATGAAGTAGTTTTGGTTATAAACCGGTTGTAAATCAACAGACCGATAATTGTCAGCACCCCGATGCCTGAAAACAACAACCAGAAAACAGCCGGTTGACCGAGATTGTTGACGAAGTGAACATACAGGTAAGCGCCCAACACGCCTCCGACTGCACTGCCGATTACCCCATACAGAAAAGAATAGCCCAAGTACAAGGCTTTCTTGTCATCCGGAGCGATTAAGCCGACATACGAGAGGAATTTCGGATGGGCGGTCATCTCGCCCAAGGTAAACACGATAACGCCGGTCATCAGAACCCATATATTGTTGGATATGGCCAAAATAGCCATTCCGATGGAGCCGAATGCGATTCCGGTAATCATGGTCGGCAGCGGTTTGAAATTTTTCACAATCGCCGAAATCAGAAACTGGAGGCAGATAATGGTTCCGGCATTGATTACCGTGATGTGTTCCACGCCGAATTTCCAGTCGGGATTGGCCGTAAACAAACGCAGAAACCGGTTGACAGCCGTATTGAGCGGATCTGCGTCGACGTAATCATTCACATACCAAAGCACGGAATCGTACATCTGAAAATAGAGTATCCAGAACATGGAATAAATGAGTATCATCACGACAAACCGGACATCTTTCAGTACGCTGAGCGCACCCAGCAATACCTTGCCCAAGGATTGTTCCGATTGGGGTTTTTCCGGTTCCTTGTACAGAAATATGCCGAGGAATAAGAGTGAACCGGTGAGAATGGCCGCCACATAAAAGATATAACTGTAAGATATGCCTTTCAGAAAGGGAACCAGGACAAGCGGGAAAATAAAAGCGCCCAGATTAATCGACCAGTAGTAAACGCCGAAACCCAGACCCGAATTTTCTTCGGTTGTTGTCCGGGCAATGGTTCCCGAAATAAGCGGTTTGAAGAAGCCTGCTCCGATATTCATCAGAAGCAAACTGGCAAAAACCGACTCATAACCGGTGGTAATACCGGTAAGGTAATAGCCGAGGCTCATCACCACAAAAGCCCCCATCAATAATTTCCGGTAGCCATAGCGGTCGGCTATGGCTCCGGATAAAATCGGTAAAAGATAAAGCAAGGGCTTGGTAATGCTACTGATTACCCCGGCTTGTTCAAAACCGAATCCAAGCCCTCCTTCAGATACTTTGTTGGTCAAATAAACGGATAAAACGGACACTACCCCATAATAAGAACCTCTTTCGAAAAATTCCATGATGATAACAATCCAATAATTGCGGGGAAAAGACGCCCTTTTTACTTTGTTTTTATCCGACATGACGGTTGTGTTTTATTTGGCTACTCGTTCTAACCATTTAACCATAGAGAACATAGCAATCATAGAAGCTAAACAGACAGACACAAATACAGTCCATGTTATAGATATTGAAATGTTCTTATACATCATCGCTCCTAAAAATAACGAAAAATTACCGACTGCTGTTGCTCCCAGCCAACAACCTTGCATTAATCCCTGAAGGTGAGCAGGGGCAACTTTTGAGACAAACGATAATCCAAGTGGAGAAATAAACAATTCCGCAACAGTTAAAATAAAGTAAGTTGCAAATAACAACCAAGGTGTTACTCTCATATCAAAAGCTAAACCGCCCATTCCTTTAACTTCATTCAAAGTGGGCAATCCGATAGAACCTAATGCCATTATCACAAAAGCAGTTGCTGCAATTCCCATACCAATACCTATTTTTCTTGGAGTTGAAGGCTCTTTACCTTTCTTTCTCAAAAAAGCAAATAATGCCATTATGATGGGAGTAAGAAATACAACAATGAATGGATTGATTGATTGGAAAATTTCTGCTGAAATATCTAATCCGAATATCTTTAACTGGGTGTAATCTTTAGCGAACATAGTCAGTGTTAATCCATTTTGATGGAACGAGAACCAAAAGAAAATAACTACAACGAATACTGCAAACAAGGCCACGAGACGTTGTTTTATTTCTTTTGCATCTTGCGTGATTTGTTCCTGCGTCATTGTAGGTTTGTCTTCTTTAACAGTAGTCTTTTTGTCAGGTAAAATTCTTTTGTAAGCAAAGAAAATAACCATTGATATTATCATAGCAATAATTGCAACCGAGAAAGCATAATGAAAACCTGTATTAAAAGCATCCAAATATTTTTCTGCAAAAGCAGCCATATCAGGCGTTACTCCACCGGAAACTTGAGTTGCTAACTCTGTGAAACGTCCATTCAATACATCTGCTGACATTTCTCCATCTATAAAATTATGACAAAGTCCGGGAAGGTCGGAATTGTATGCAAACCCCTGCATTTTTACAAACCAGTTACGAACAAAAACAGCTGCAAAAGGAGCAAACATTCCGCCAATATTTATAAACATGTAGAAGATTTGAAAACCTGTATCACGCAGTTTTGAATACTTGTCGCTGTCATACATTTGCCCTACCAAAGCCTGAAGATTGCCTTTGAACAAACCATTACCAAAAGCAATGACTAAAAGGGCTGTCATTGCAATTCCTTTCGTTGTAATTAAAGTAGGCATCGCCAAAAACAAATAACCTAAACTCATTACAATAAGACCGGCAAGAATAGTCCCCTTGTAGTTTTTTGTCCAATCGGCAATCAATCCACCTACTAATGCAAGAATGTAAATTGCTCCATAAAATATGGAATACATACTTCCTGCCTCTGTTTCCGACATTCCAAATTTTGACATCAGAAATAGAGTCAAAATAGCCATCATTGTGTAGAACCCAAAGCGTTCTCCCATATTGGAAAGAGCCGCTCCTATTAAACCTTTCGGGTGATCTTTAAACATAAATTTTTGTTTTAAGTGTTTTTTAGTATAATAAATAAAATTAAGTGGTATAAACTCATTTAGTCCGGATTAGCGTTTGGGTAGCGGATTTTCTTCCATTTGTTGTTTTCTCAGCAAAGCTTCCAGAAAATAATAATCGGCGTAAACAAGGGGAACATCCACTTCAGAATCAGTCCGTTTATCTCCGACGCTGTGCGATAACACAAAACCGCCGTCGCCTCCCGCTGTGGCGCGGTAGTTTTTGTTCAGGCTTTCCAAGATTGTATCCGCCCATTTTTTGTATTGCTCCGCCCGGTCGGGAAGGTATTGACACAGTTCGTACAAAGCCGATGCGACAATGCTTGCAGCCGAAACATCTTTCGGTTCATCCGGAATATTGGGCGCGTTATAGTCCCAATAAGGAATCAGATCGGTCGGAAGATGAGGATTATTGAAAATAAAAGAAATAATGCCCTCTGCTTTTTTCAGGTAGGCCGGATTTTGGGTTTCCCTGTAACATACGGTGAAACCGTAAGCGCCCCAGGCTTGTCCCCGCGCCCAAGCCGATTCATCGGCATAGCCCTGATGAGTACATTTCAGATACGCAGATCCGGTAATTGTGTCGTAAACCACCACATGGTACGAACTGTTGTCCGCCCGGAAATGATTCGTCAGCGTTTTGTCGGCATGGCTTACGGCCGCTTGGTAAAAAGCGCTGTCGCCACTCTCTTTGCATGCCCAGAACAATAATTCGAGATTCATCATATTGTCGATAATGACCGGATACTGCCATTTGTCTTTGTTGAAATCCCACGAGCGAATCAGCCCCATCTGCGGATTGTACCGGGTCATCAGCGACCGGGCCGATTGCATCATGATTTCTTTGTATTTTTCGTTGCCCGTCAGGCGGAGGCCGTTCCCGTAACTGCAATATACCCTGAATCCTATGTCGTGGTCTCCTTTGTAATATTGTACCGGCTCCAATTTATCGGTAAATTTTTCAGCTGCCAATTTCCATTCGGGATCGGAAGTGTATTCATACATATACCATAATTCTCCCGGAAAAAATCCACAGGTCCAGTCTCCTATCGAAACCATTTCGATACTCCCATCTGCCCTGACTGATCGTGGACTGATTTTTTTAGGGTCAGTCGACCCTTCCGCTTCTTCGATGCCGGTTAAGGCATACCGGATTTGGCTGCCTGCAAAGTCAAAAGCCTGTGATACCACCTCATCCTGCGCCGGTTTTTGGACAGAGCAAGCGCTAAAAATAAGGATGGAAACAACAAATACATTGATTATCTTCATATTATACCGTTTATTATTAAATATTAGTCCGCAAATTTAGAAAAAAATGTTATACTTTACAATTATTTGATTAAATTTGTATTTTAATTATTGTTATGCGGTTAAAAATGTTCATTATTGTAAAGCGGATTTTATGCCTGTTTCTGTTTGTTTCTTTATTTTTTCCGGCATTGGGACAAATCGCCGGAGAAGAATCGGAATCTACGCAGGTAGCACTGAAAAGACTTGAGGTTCAACTTGCTGCTTTTCCTCAAGAAAAAGTTTATCTGCAAACCGATAAACCTTATTATATGAATGGAGAAAAAATCTTTTTCCGTGTTTTTCTTCTTAATGCATTAAATAACAGTGAAATAAATATAAGTCGTTATGTTTATGTCGAATTAATCAATCCGGCAGGCAAAGTCGCACAACGGCTTCAGATACATCCCGAAGGAAATTTGTTTTACGGCGCTTTGGTTTTGCCCGACGATTTACCCCAGGGAAATTACCATCTCAGGGCTTATACCCGTTTTATGGAAAATCAAACCGAAACGGCCTTTTATTCCCGTTCGGTTTTTATCGCAGATCCAAATACGGCAAAGATAGATACAGAAACAGGATTTGATTTTGTAAACGACAAGCAAGTAATTGTAAATCTCCGGTATAAAGATATTGTATCGGAAAAAATATTAATTCCGAAAAATGTTGTTTTACAACTCAATGATGAGAAAAAAATGACTGTAAAACCCGACCGGGAAGGTTGGATTCGTGTCAAACTCAACCTCCTGCCCACTGAAAACAAAAGAACGCTTTATACCGAATATAATGGCGAAAGGGATTTATTCAGGCAATATCTTCCTGTTCCGTACCCCAAAGATGAGATTGAACTCAATTTTTATCCCGAAGGAGGAAATATGATTATGGGACTTCCTGTTAAAGTCGCTTTCAAAGCGCTTGCTTCCGATGGAAACGCAGTCGACATAACGGGAGAAGTCTTCAACTTGAACGATGAATCCGTACTCGAATTCTCGACTTTCCACGATGGCATGGGTTGTTTCAGCATGATTCCTTTGCCCGAAGAACATTACTATGCCGTCTGTAATTACAAAGGTAAATCGTTTCGTTTCGATTTGCCCGAGGCAAAAACAAATACATGCGCTTTGCAATCGTCCTGGTTACAGGAACGTTTATTGATTGCCGTCAACAGACCCGATAGTTTTCCCGCACAAAAACTGTATCTGCTGATTCATAGCAATGGTTCTACGGCCTATTTCGCTGAATGGGATTTTTCTAAAAACCTTATTCAGTTGAATAATAAAAATTTACATTCCGGTGTATATCATATTTTGTTGTTAACGGAAAATTTTCGTGCGCTTAGCGAACGCCTGTTTTTTGTCTCTAATGACGACCGGATGGAGGCTGATGTCATGACTTCAAAAAAAGATTATCATAAAAGGGAATATGTAAAAATGGATTTCCGGCTGAAACCGACAGGCATAGATTCTATTTCGGGTAACTTTTCCGTTTCGGTGACGGACGACAAAGATGTGACGCCCGATACGACAAACCATATTCGGTCCGAGATGCTGTTGGTTTCCGAACTTCGGGGCAGGGTCAATAACCCGGCCTGGTATTTCCGGAACGGAGACAAAAAAGCCGAATATGCAGCCGACTTGCTGATGCTGATTCAGGGCTGGAACAGATATGATATCCCGGAAATCATGCAGGGTCATTTTCAAATTCCAAAGTTAGATTACGAAATGTCACAATCCTTTATGGGTTTAGTGAAAGGCGGTTTACTTTCTAAGCCCTATAAAAATGCCAATGTAATGATTTTAGCTCCTTCTACAGGTTTCTTCTTAACGACCGAGACCGATGAAGAAGGCCGTTTTCGCTTCGATGGATTTGAATTTCCCGACAGTACGACATATCTGATACAAGCATTGACGAAAAAAGGCGCAGACCGGGTGGAACTATATGTAGATGAGATTACTTATCCGGATGTCACGCTACCTGCCTGTTCTCCGGAGAAAATAAATACAGACCCTGAGTTTAGGGAATATATTTCCAAAGCCGATAAGCACTACACCTTTGAAAATGGCGTGCGGATTATAAATCTACAGGAAGTGACCATAACAGGTACTGCAAAGCAATCACCGGGCGTGAGCAATACTTACGGAACAATTCCGGATTATTCCATTACCGAAGAAGAACTGGAAAAATATCCGCCCAGTACATTGGAAAGTTTATTCAGCGAACTTCCCGGCGTAATGGTTTTAGGGAATGAGGTCCGGATTTCCCGTTACATGAGTGGAGGAAGCCCCTTGTTTGTGGTCGACGGTATGCGCATTGATACTTTTGACGATTTGAAAAATATCATTGTCGTATCCGACATAGCGCAGGTCGACTTGATTAAAAGCGGGTCAAGCTTAACTATTTATGGCTCCGAAGCCGCAAATGGTGTAATTGAAATAATGATGAAAAGAGGAAAAAATTCCCAACCGGTACAAAAGTTTAATCTATCGACTATCACCCCTTTGGGCTATCAATTGCCGGTTGCGTTTTATTCTCCGAAATACGATACAAAGGAGGCTGTAAGTAATCGTAATCCGGATTTACGGACTACCATTTACTGGAAGCCGGATGTTGTCGTGGATTCGAATGGTCAGGCTTTCATAGATTTTTACACAGCTGACACCCCCTCTACTTATTCTGTTGTTGTAGAAGGCGTAAGCTCGGATGGAAGACTTATTTATTACCGGGGAAAATCCTTGATTAATGTAAAGTAAAAAAACAATAAAGGTCTTTCTACCACAAATCCTATTGGGCAAATCTTAAGGAAATAACCTGGAAAGTATTCCCGGATTTCAGGAATATTTCACCCCAAAATTTATTTGCATATTATATTTTCCTCTGCAACAATCACCTCCGAATTTAAACCCAAAAATAAGTAATTTTTTTTTCAAATTATTTGGAAGCTATTATAATTTGTATTACCTTTGTATCCGCTTTCCGATTTTCCGGCGACGGAAAAAGGATAAAGCAAACGTTCTTTGAAAGATTTCCATGATTACGTAGTACAGGCCAAAAAGGCGGAAGTTTTTTTGGCTAAAGATAAAATAACCTGTCAAGACTTTTGGGATATGGAAAGTATTCCGGGAGCAAAAAAGAAGGAATAGAGCCGGACAAAGGAATTAAAAAAAAACAAACTGACAAAGAAGAGTTTGATCCTGGCTCAGGATGAACGCTAGCGATAGGCTTAACACATGCAAGTCGAGGGGCAGCACGTCTTCGGATGGTGGCGACCGGCGCACGGGTGAGTAACACGTATGCA
>JAITQA010000165.1 GCA_031289145.1 Dysgonamonadaceae bacterium
TCCGCATAAACAGGATTGCCCGGCATAACTACCGAATCGACTTCGCGGATCAGTCCCAAATCGCGGGTATAAAGAAAATCATTGGAACTTTTATCGGGTATTACTTCGCCAATCATCATAGGGTATATCACACGGCGCACGCGGGGTTCTTTCAGCCGCTCCATCAGGCTATCAAGGTGCGTCGGACGGTTGAGGATGATGGTTTGGATAGCTTCTTTGACCATTGCGGCGGTAAGGGGTATTGTATAATCCGACTGCAACTTTTTCTCAATCACTTCGCGGGCTATGGCATTAACCAACCACGGCTGTCCCTGCGTCTGTTCCCGGACTAATTCGACAGCATCGTCTTCAAATAGCTGACCTGTTTCATCCGTATGTTGTTGTTAAAGTTGAGCTATTTCTTCTCTATTGAAATTTTTCAGGGTCAAAGATTCCGCAACGATATTGAAGGGGCTGGCGCTGCCCAGCGATTCGCTGTCGGGACGCACTTTGGCTTTGAAATCGCGGATATTGCGCATGCCTACCAAAGCCAGCGAATGAACAAAAGGCGTCATGCTACGGCTATTGTACCCCATTCGTAACTGTCGCAAAAATAAAATCAAGGTATTTTCACTCAGACAATCAGCCTCGTCAAAGAAGACAACCAACGGCTTGTCAAGCAATATGCAAAATCGGGTAAGCTCTGTTTTTAACAAACTTACATAATCGGTTAAATCAGCATTTTGAGCAAATTTATCTCCATGAGGTATGCCGGAATATACAAAATAATCTTTTATACAACTGATGATAGCCGGAATCCCCTCTTTCGGGTCTGTTATGTTTTGCACGCCTTCCAGCGAACAATATAGTGCATAATACCGTCCTCCTGCATTCACTCTCTTGGTCAAATCCTGCAAATAAGTAGTTTTCCCGCTCTGGCGGGCGGCATGAATCACAAAGTACTGGTTCATGTCAATCAAGCGCTCTACTCCTTTTAACCGGGTGGCAGCTTCTATCATATAATGACTTGCTTCGTTGCAAGGTCCTGCGATGTTAAAGTATCTCATCATCCGAAAAGATTAAATTGTCCGACAAAGATACTGTTTTTTTACTTGTAAACCAACATGTCAAAGAACGCATTTTGTTCATGGTTTTATATGTACATATTTTGCCAATTCGGGAACGACTTTTGCAACAGCGTCATGGGTTGATATTTTTGCACTTTCAAAAAAAACCGATTAACTTTGTCGTTGATTAAAGACAGTTTATGGAAAAGGAAACATATCTATATCGTAATATTGACAAAGAATTACTTGACTGGAGCAAGGATCCGGACAGGAAAGCGCTCTTGTTGCGTGGTGCAAGGCAAGTAGGCAAGTCGTCTGCCGTTCAACATTTGGGCAAATCATTCAAGTATTTTGTTGAGATAAATTTTGAAGATGCGGATGAACAAGTCAAAAATCTCTTCAAACCGGGATATGGAAAGACTCGGTAGCGCATCATATTTTAGCAGTGGCCTAAATGCTTATGCCTATTTATTTATCTGTTTATTTAATTCTTCGACTGCTAATTCTAAGTCTTTATCATAATCCGGATTTAAAAATTCGGCTAAATTGTATTCAACGGGAATATCCGGATAAATTCCTTCGTTAAAAGGTTTTAGCGAATAAGGATATAATACGCGCCGGGTACAGATTCGTGCTTTTCCATTGTCTGGAAAATCCCAAAGCACTAACGGTGAACCGGTAGAACCCATTGTCGGTTGCCCGATAAACAAGGGACGGTTTTTCCGTTCCGCTAAAATAATCAAAAAATCTTCTGCGGCAGAACAGGTATTATTTGAAATAAGCACAACTATGGGCGCTTCAAAACGCTTAATTGTATCGGAAATAAAAATGGTATCCGCCGGGAAAGTTTGATAGGCTTTATTTTTCAAAAAATCTTCATTTTCTTTTATGTAATTTCCGTTGGCTCTTTTAACTCCATTGTTTATACGGGTTTGCCAAGCAAAATTCAAGAAAAACGAATCCCGTATCATGTATTGAAGCAAATGCCATGCGGTAGCGGTTGACCCGCCGCTGTTTTGCCGCAAATCTATGATAATTCCATTGGCGCTATATAGCGTATCTTTCATTTTTTCAAACAGAGGAATGAGCGTTTCCTCTCGATTGAACGTGTTGAATTTCAGATGTGCAATATTATTCTTTTTCCATTCTATTTCAATGGGTTTTTCCCAATATTCGGGTGAATATCCAACAGGTTCATCCGTATTATTCTTGCCGTTTCGAGGAGGCGTATTCGTAAGAATCCGACCGTCAGGCGTCTGATAGGTAAGCGTTATCTTATTCGAAGGCAAATCACTCGCAAGCAATCGACTGGCAGATAGTGATTTAATTGTTTCTTTGAAATGTGAGTTTATGTAAGGTTCTATTTGATTCTGCATGTATTCGTCAACCGGTAAACCATTTATTTTTAAAATTTTTGAGCCGACGGGATAGATATTATTCATCAATTTGGTAGAACGGACAATGTATAAATCGTTGTCGAAATAACGAACCAACAGTGAAATATAATCCGTATAATTAGAGCGATACCTGTATCCTGACTCTGTATGCAAGTCTTTGAAAGAAGCCGCAAAAAGTTCCATTTGTTTGTAAAAATCATAATCAGTTGTCGTTGCTAGTACTTTGGGAATATAAGCTCTGTAAAGGCTGTCGATATCGAAAGTTATGCGGTCAATAAATACAAAATTATACTTTGCTTCATTCCAGAAAAGGCTTAATGCGTAAATTTTGTCTTCATCGGTGAGCGTATGCGGAATTTTGTTGGTAAAATTGATTAATACATGCGCCGTATCTTGCTGATTCAATACAATGGCAAATGCAACCGGCTGATTGATTTTCACCTGAAATGCAATGGAATCAACGTCGGAAATAAACTGTATGTTTTTAACTTTTTCCGTTTCACTATACAATTCAAGCCGGTCGGGATTTAATGATGGCGTGATTGTCCAACCATTTTCTCCCGATTCAATTATTAGTTTGATATTTACTTTGTTGGAATACATTATCGGTAGTTTTTGCTCTGCAAAAACTGAAAAAGAAGTGAAAAAGAGAAGAATAAAAATGATGCGTTTCATACATTCATTGAAATAAAATTGATATTTATTGCTCAAAGATACTGATAATAAATCATTTGACAATGAAATATCCCATTTTTTATTTTAGTAAAGTAGAATTAATTAAATCATATTAAAATCAAAGTTCAGACAGAATAGAAAAATTGTAAGTCCCCGCCTGCAATTCAATTATTTCCTTTCCCAGATACAGCCTTGCCGTTGTGTTGGGTGGAACAACAAAACGATAATGTATTTCATCGCCTTTTATCTCCCAAGCACTTTCAATCCTGCCGAATGGCGAATCGTAATATCCTTTGGCAAAAGTCATTTGTCCTGTCGGGTCGGGCTCCGGCTTTAATACAAAATGTTTGAACCCCACCGATTCTTCATCACGATTTATCCCTAAAGAATTTTCAATCATCCATGCACCGACAGCTCCAAATGAATAATGATTAAATGAGTTCATTCCATTGTTGCCTCCGAAGCCGTTTTCGTGAGTGTAAGAATTAAGGCGTTCCCAAATGGTAGTCGCACCCTGTTCCACAGGATAGAGCCACGAAGGATAGGAGGTTTGTTGCAGAAGGATATAAGCCAAATCGCTACGCCCTGCGTCCGAAAGAGCTTTGTTAATCCACGCCGTACCGATAAAACCTGTCAGCAAAGAATAAGGAGGCGCTATTTTCCCATCATCCATTTTATTTTCTCGCTCAATGCTTGCCTTCAGGTTCTCGACAAATTTCGGCTTCATTTCCTCATTTACAATATTAAATACAAGCGGCAACACGTAAGAAGTTTGCGTGTCAATTAATTTCCCTTTGGGCATATTTTGTTTATTTTGCGCAAAACCCGAACAAATGGTTTTTCCTGTTTCCTTGTCGATGTAGGTTTCGTTGAAAAAGGCTTTTCGCTGATTATACACTGTATTGAAGAACTGCTCGTCCGCGGTTTTTCCTAAAACAGCTGCGACATTCTTCATTATTTCCAAATCGAAGAGGAAATAAGATTCCCAAAGCAATGAATTGTCGTTTTTTTCCTGTTCCAAACCGAGCCAATCGCCGAGATTGCTCCAACTGTCCGGATTTTCCTGCACCAAAATATGTGTTTCCTTGTCAATATATTTTCCCGGAACGAAATCAATATAGCGTTTCATTGCATCGTAATGTTCAGCCAAGAGCGTTGTGTCTCCATATTGTCGGTAAGTTTCCCACGCAACAGTAATTCCGGCGCTCCCCCACAAAAGACCTCCGAAACCGCCGCCCATTGGGGCAACATCGGTAAACCGCCCATCTTCGCGCTGCACATCGCGCATTGCCAATAAATGACGACGAAGGAATTGCCGGACGTCTGCCAAATAAGTTGCTGTGCGCGAAAAAACAGAAATATCGCCGCTCCAACCCATGCGCTCGTTGCGTTGCGGACAATCAGTAGGAATGGACAGAAAATTGCCGAGCATACTCCATTTAATATTTTCCCAAAGCCGGTTGACTTTAGGGTTGGAAGTTTCGTAATGCGCTGTAAATTTGTCGATTGAACTTAAAACAATTCCCTGTACGTTTTCAGTTGGCAGCGGACGGTCTATTCCCGTAATTTCTACAAAACGATAGCCGTGAAAGGTAAAATGCGGCTGAAATATTTCGTTGCCTGCGCCGCTGCAAATATAAATATCCTGCGCCATTGCCCCGCGAATGTTTTCGAACATCAATTCGCCCCTGTTGTTTTTGTATTCGGGCAAATTCGGATATTTTACTTCTGCAAAACGCAATACCATTTTTTGTCCTGCTTTTGTATGGGGCAGCTGAATTTTCGGAACGCCGACCATATTTTGCCCCATATCGTAAACAAAGACATGAGGGCGAACTTCCTCAACGGAAATTGCTGTCAACGTATCAAAAGCTTGCACCGTTTGCCCGAACTGTTCTACCAATTTAAAATCGGAATAATCATGTAGAGACGCGATTAATCGCGTCTCTATGGCAGGTTTCCATTGTTGGGACCTTACACGTGCATCATACACCTCGCCTTGCAGCAAACTGCCGTAAATAACAGGACTTTCGTTGGTATATTCCCACGTTTCGGGATGGGTAACGATGGTATCTTCTTTGCCGTTTGCATAGTTGATAACCAATTTTGCCAGCAGCGAATTGCGGTCGCCGTAATAATTCCAAAGTTGCCCGTCATACGTTGCATTTCCGCTCCACCAGCCTTCGCCGAGTTGTACCTGCAAATCATTTTTCCCTTCCTTCAACCAATCGGTAACATCGTAAATTTGATAAAGCAAAGTTTTATTGTATTGCGTATGTCCGGGATTAAAATAATCATTCCCGATGCGTTTACCATTCAAATACGGCACATAGATTCCACGAGCGGTAATATACAGTAGAGACGTGGCATGCCGCGTCTCTACCTGCCGCGTCTCTACATTAAATTGGGTACGCAGCAACGGCATTGAATTTTGGGAAGGATTGAAAAGGACGTGTTGCCGCGAATTATCATTTGCCGGAAATGCAATGTTTCCGATAACATTGCCGGGCGAACGGAAATTCCTTATTGCTACGTTTGAAATTTCCGCAGAAAAACCAATATCCGCCAAAACAGGAAAGGCAATCCTATCGGTGCTTCCTAAAGGGTTAAGTGTTACATCCGCCACCATATTTTCCTTGTTCGTTCCATCAATATAAATTTTGGCTTTTCCTAAAACAACTTCTATATAAAAAGTGTGCTTTTCATATATGTTCTTTTGATTAATAATCGTTTGAGCTATTTCAAACGTTTGTAGCGGAATGTCTTTTTTGTCGTTGGGCGAATAGCCAACGCGGTAAATATGCAACTGCGCCTTGTCGTCAATATTTTCCAGTTCAACCAAAATGTATGAACTGTCCTTGTGGTTTTCAATGTGATACATGTTTTTACAGGCATCCATTAAGCGCATATCGTTTGCTCCGAAAATAAAACCCGCTTTTGTCCGCTTTGAGGGTTTGTCAAGTTGCAAATCGTATTGTATTTTGAAAACCGACAGATATTGCGAATACAAAGGCAAATCCTCATCGCTGCCTCCAATCCATTGGGCATTGTCGAATGGAGATTGGGCGTGTACCGTCAATGCGACGAATAGCCCTGATAATACAATGATAATATTCTTCCGCATGAGTTATAAATTTATTCAACTTTCATAAGTTATTAGCACATTATTCCAGTATAAAATCCAAGACTGATTTTATATCTGCGGAAGATGCACCAATAAATGCCTTGAATTTTCCGTTTTCAACTGTCCATTCATGTTTCGTGTCATCGAAAAATTTGAGGTCGTCGGCTGTAATTGTGAATCGCACGTTTTTTTCTTCACTTGCCTGCAAATCTATTTTTTGGAAATGTTTCAATTCTTTTACCGGACGTGGAACACTTGATTTTTCATCGCCGATATAGAGTTGAACAACCTCTTTCCCTGCACGGTTGCCGGTGTTTTTTATCGGAATTGTAATGGTTATATTTTCGTTTTCGGCGATTATTTTTGCCGAAGCTGAAGCTTTTCCGTATTCAAAAGCAGTGTAACTCAAACCATGTCCAAAAGGGAAAAGCGGCTTAATATTCTGTTTTTCAAACCAACGATAGCCTACAAAAATTCCTTCGCGGTAAGTTTCTTCAAAATTGCTATCACCCGGATAGTCTCCGAGTGTATGCGATCCGTAGTCGTTCAATTTTACAGCAAAAGTAAACGGCAGTTTTCCCGAAGGATTTACCGCACCCGAAAGCACATTAGCCAAAGCATTTCCGGCTTCCGCTCCCGAATACCATGCTTCGACAATTGCTGATGCCTCATTTACCCAAGGCATTGCTACTGCATTTCCCGATAGGATAACGACTGCCAAATTCTTGTTTACTTTTGCCAAAGCGGAAATCAGGGCGTCCTGATTGTAGGGTAAAGCGAGTGTTTGGCGGTCATTTCCTTCGCAATCCTGATTCGGATTCTTGTTCAATCCCCCAATAAATATCACAACATCTGCTGTTTTTGCTTTTTCCAGCGCCTCGTTTTTCAATTCATCGGCAGGACGATGGTCGTATGTATCGGCAACTTTCACGTTGTCCTGTGGTTTTACCTTTTCACCTGCATAACCGCGTGCAAAAACAATTTTATCAGCGCCAAAAACGCTTTTCAGCCCTTCGAGCGGCGAAATTTCGTATTTTGCCTTTAACTGAGAACTGCCACCGCCAACGGTCATCATCTTAATCGCATTTTCGCCAACAACCAAAATTTTCTTAACCGAATTTTTGTCAATAGGCAATATATTGTTTTTATTTTTCAATAAAACAATGCCTTCTTCTGCAATTTGTCGGGCAATTTTGCTGTGTTCGGGCGTAGCGAAAGAACCAAAAGGACGGTTGCGGTTCATCGTGGTACGGAAAACCAAGCGCAGAATATTACGCACTTTTTTGTCGATTTCGGTTTCTGAAATTTCGCCTTTTTTGATTTTTTCGAGTAATGGATTGGCAAAATAATACATACCATAGGCATCGCTGCGACTTTCGGTCATACCGTTAGTCCAAGTACCAAACTCCATGTCAAGTCCATTATAAACAGCTTGTTCGGTGTTGTTTACGCCACCCCAGTCGGAAATAACGACTCCATCGAAACCCCATTCGCCACGCAGAATATTTTTCAACAGATATTCGTTTTGACACGCCCATTGTCCTTTGTATCGGTTGTACGCTCCCATAATCGCCCACGCCTTGCCTTCGGTAACGGCGGCTTTGAATGCAGGCAAATAAATTTCGTATAATGCTCTGTCATCTACAGTTACATTGACTCTGTTCCGTTCAAATTCCTGATTGTTTAGCGCGTAATGTTTAACACAGGCTGCTACGCCATTGCTCTGAACACCTTGCACGTATGGCACAACCATCCGTGAAGCAAGATAAGGGTCTTCGCCCATATACTCAAAATTGCGTCCGTTAAGCGGTGTTCGGTAGATATTTACGCCGGGACCGAGCAGTACGTTCTTGTTACGATAACGAGCCTCTTCCCCAATAGCCTGGCCGTAAACCTCCGCTATTTTAGGATTCCAAGTAGCTGACAAACAAGTTAATGCAGGGAAAGCCGTACACGAATCGTTTGTCCAGTCGGCTTGGTCCCATTCGTCCCAAAAAACTTCGGTGCGAATACCGTGAGGTCCGTCGGTCATCCAGTTTTCGGGGATTCCCAAACGTGGAACACCAGCCGAACTGAATTTGGATTGAGCGTGCAGCATCGCCACTTTTTCATCCAAAGTCATACGCGAAAGCGCGTCTGAAATACGATTTTCTATCGGCTGCGTATCGTCTAAATAAACAGGTAAGTTACCTTTTGCAAGCATATTCATGCAAATAATTGAGATTAAAAACGAGAAAAAGATTTTTTTGAGCATAATTTCTTTATTATATTTTTAGTTATTACTTACTTGTTTAGCTATCCTATTTGATATTCATTTTCTGTCAACACTATTATAAAAATGATTGACAAAGGTAATGCATTCAATAGAATGAAATACCAAAATACTGTTTATTCATACCAAAATATGCTACTGGTGGTGGAAGACAGAAGAATAATTTTAAAATTTACGCGAAAACAATATCCTTGCATGCAAAACATAGAAACTCCCCAAAAATTAGTTTTCCTGATTATATTTTGTGATAATTTCGTAAAAAATAATTACTTTTGGAGCCTGAAAATAATTTTTCAAACTTTCTGATTAAAACATGTTGAAAATACGCGTATTCTTATTATTTGTGTTTGTCGGCGGTTTATTCGTTCAAACCCGGGCAGACGAAGGTATGTGGTTGCTTCCTTTGCTGAAACAACAACGATTTGCCGAGATGCAGGCATTGGGTTTAAAACTACAGGATTATGATATCTACCATCCGGATAATTCATCATTGAAAGATGCCGTTGTTGTTTTTGGAAGCGGATGCACCGGAGAAGTGGTATCTCCCAACGGTTTAGTGCTGACCAATCACCATTGCGGATACAGTTGGATACAGCAACAAAGTTCTTTGGCGCATGATTACCTGACGGATGGTTTTTGGGCAATGACAAAAGCGCAGGAATTACCCAATCCCGGATTGACCGTCACTTTTATTGAGAAAATAGAAGATGTAACCGATTATGTTTTATCTCATTTGAAACAAGACCCCGATTCAACCGGTATGAATTTTCTATCGCCAAGATACCTGAATAATCTGGCAAGAGAAAAAACAGGCCCCGCATTTCTACAGGAACACATTGGCGTTGAGGTGGAGATAAAGCCTTTTTACGGTGGAAACCAGTATTTTATGTTTACAAAAAAGATATATTCCGATGTACGTTTGGTAGGCGCTCCGCCTTCTTCCATCGGAAAATTCGGGGCGGATACGGATAACTGGATGTGGCCGCGTCATACCGGTGACTTTTCTGTGTTTCGCATTTATGCCGATGCCAATGGGAATCCGGCGCCCTATTCGGAAACCAATGTACCCCTGCATCCGAAGCGATGGTTTAAAATTTCGACACAAGGAATTGAAGATGACGACTTTGCCATGATGATTGGTTTTCCGGGGCGTACCTATAAATATTATACCTCATGGGAAGTAGCAGAACGCCGCGACATCGACAATGCAGTTCGTATCAATATCCGTAACCTTCGTCAGGAAGCCATGTTGGAAGAAATGCTGAAAGACCCGGCTGTCCGTATCCAATATGCAAGCAAATACGCAAGTTCGACCAACGCCTATAAAAATGCAATCGGTACCAATTGGGCTATCAATAAACGCAATTTTGAACAAGTCAAACGCGAAGAACAGGAAAAACTGATACTTTGGTCGAAGCAATTGGATAAACCGGAATACCCGAAAGCCATACAAACGCTTGAACGGATTGTATCCGCCCGCAAAGACCTTCGCTTCAGAAGTTGGATGTTGGACGAAGCCTTGTCGCGGGGAATTGAGTTTGCAAGCGCTCCTGTAACGCTGAAACCGCTTATTGACGCCTTAAACGGGAAGGATAAGGCCGCACAGGAAAAAGAAATCCATTTTTTCTCCACATTGGTTAACCATTTCCTCAATAAAAACTATTCTCCCGAAACAGATATGAAAATAGCGAAAGTAATGCTGAAAGAATACCGCAGCATTATTCCAGCTGCGTCACAACCGGCCTATTTTGCGCAGATAGACAAACAATACAAAGGAGATATAGACCGGTTTGTAGAAGCTATTTTTAAACATTCCATTTTCGGAAGCGAAACCAATTTCAATGCGTTCATCAAACATCCTACCGTCAAAGCATTGGAAAAAGACCCGATGTTTTTGTTTGCTAAATCCGTGCAGGATGAACGGAAAGCGCTCACGGAGGCTTTGAATACGTTTGATACCGATTATGCTTCGGCACATCATGATTACGTGAAAGGCTTGTTGGAAATGTACGGCGACCGGGCGAATTTCCCGGATGCCAACTCAACGCTCCGCCTGACTTACGGGCAAAAGAAAGGTTATGCGCCACGCGACGCCGATTACTACCAAAGCCAGACCACGCTGGAAGGCGTGATGGAAAAAGAAGACCCCAATAATTGGGAATTTGTAGTTCCGCAACGCCTGAAAGACCTGTATGATGCCCGCGATTTCGGCCCTTATTGCCTGAAAGACGGCCGCATGCCGGTTGCTTTTGCCGCCACCACCCACAGCACCGGCGGAAATTCGGGAAGCCCTGTCCTGAACAACAAAGGCGAACTCATCGGCATTAACTTCGACCGTAACTGGGAAGGCGTCGGCGGAGATTTGCAATATTTACCCGACTACCAGCGTAGCATTATCGTAGATATCCGTTATGTGCTCTTTATCATTGATAAATATGCGGGGGCGGTTCATCTGTTGGAAGAGATGGATGTGAAATAGGGAGTTTCCATCATTTCCAAGCACATCCGTCCATTGTGATAAGGACATTTCCAAAAACCCGTTTTATCGTCCGAATGGTTTACAGTCCCGTTTTCCAAGCGGCTCCAGTGCCATTCTCCATTGGTACGGTCAATGATTTGTGCCTGAATGTATTCCCATACGCGCAAGGCTTTTTGCCGGTACGTGTCGTCTCCCGAATTGCGATACGCATACATAAATCCGACTACAGCCTCCGCCTGCACCCACCAATGTCTTTCATGGTCGATATGTGCATTGTTTCGCTCGTATGACAGGCTTCCGTCGGGAAGTAATCCTTCCGATGCCGCAGCGGCTATTTTCAGTGAAATGATTTTCACCTCATCCGCCAATTCTTGGTCGCCCAACTCTTCCGCCGCCTCAAACAGGAGCCACGACGCTTCAATATCATGGCCGTATGAAATGACCGTGGATTTCACGTTCCACTTTTCGTCGAAAAACAACTGAAGGTGATTGCTTTGTCTATCCACTATTTTGTCGATAAAGATGCGAATCAATCTTTTTTGCGCCGCTTTCAGTTCGTCGTTGTCCCATATCCGGCATAAGTTGGTATACGGTTCGAGTATATGCAAATGCGTATTCATGGTTTTTTTCTCATTGGCGTCCTTTTCGCTTAATCGCATGTCGTCTATCGGCAGCCAATCGCGCGAGGAGGCTTCAAAATAGCCTCCTTGTTCTTTGTCGAAGCAACGTTCAATCAAATAAAAGAAATCTTTCGCCAACTGAAGCGATTCCGCATCGCCGGTTGCTCTGTAATATTCGGAAAAGGCATACAACATAAAACCCTGCACGTAGGTTTGTTTTTTGGTATTGACCGGATTACCTTGATAATCAAGCTCCCAAAATGCGCCTCCATGCAGTTTGTCGATAAAATACGCCTTGATGTAATCGTACGCGCGACGTGCACCTATGCTGTATTCCGCTTTCCCCAATAGACGGTAGGCCGACGAGAAAGTCCACAGGATGCGGGCATTCATGATGGCTCCTTTATTGGCATGGGGGTGTAAGACTTCGTTTCCGTCTATTCGTCCGTAGAACCCGCCATGTTCCGCATCCTGCATTTTATTCAGCCAATAAGGCAGGATATTTTCTGTCAGTTCCTGTTTCATTTTGCGATACGTCTTTTATAACAGATGAAACTGTGTTATCGTCAATGGAATAATTCGCAATCTTACCGTTTCTATAATCCTGTAAAGGTAATTATTTTTGTCAAAATAATTCCTACCGTAGAAACGCGATTAATCTTCCAATTTATTATACCAATTCTGTTTTAACACCACCGTAGCAATGCCTACCAGCATCAACGCAATGCCCATTGCCCAGAATTTTTGCAGCACTAAATAAATCGGTGCAATAATTAGCGCACACTGCCAAATGCAACCAACCGTTACGTTCACCAGGTCCCGAACAAAATTGGTATTCTTTTTGAACGCAGGATTTTCGGCGATAACCAATTTTTCTATCGGTTTCCAAAAACCCCACGGACGTGTTTTGGCATAGAATTTTTTCAACACTTCCTTATCGGTGGGCGGCGCAGTGTAAGCGCCCCAAATGCAACCAATAATGGAGAACAGTAAAATAATCGGAAAATAATACAGCGGATTTACGTCGTTGAAATAGGGAATCAGCGGAATAATCAAGGCCGGAATCATCCCCGCCGCCATGCCGAACGCAAAGCCTTTCCCGTTGAAACGCCACCAATGCCACTTCAACACATTAGCGGCGATATAACTGCCGTACAACGCATTGGTAACCCACTGCAGCACACTGTTCACATTTTCCGCCAATACGCCGAAAGCAATACTGATAATCACAACCGCAATACCCACCACAATATTGGCGCGGGTGGATTGTTTCGGTGTGGCTTCTTTTTTGAAATATTTTATGTAAATATCATGCACAATATAGGCTTGAACGGCGTTCAGCGTTCCCGCAAAAGTGGACATAAACGCCGCCAGCAATCCTGCCAGCAACAAGCCGGTCAGCCCTGCCGGAATCCACGAATGATTGATAACCGCCGGTAACACCAATTCAAAATCAATCGTTCCGCCGGTGGTGATTTGGTCTTGTATTTCGTTAAACAGAATCAGTCCCAACACAGCAAATCCGATAATCATGAAATAACGGATAGGCATCAATATCACCGTAACCGAACCACTCATCAACGCTGCTTCGCGCGGGGAACGGGTCGAAAGAATTTTTTGCATATCGTATGTTGGCGCAGGACCGGCAATGCTTGCCATAATGCCTTTCAGTAACACCATGCCGAAGAAAAGACTGAACAATTGATAACCGTCGCTTTGGATTTGCGTGTTAAATTCCGCAAATTTTCCTGTCCAATTCAAGTCCAATGTCCAACCAAAACCGGTCGAATACCAACCTTCCGGAAGAACCGACGAAAAATTGATGACGTCCAAATGCATCATCGCAATCACGGCAACCGCAATGGAAGCTATCGCCATCAGCACATACTGCGCTACATCCGCCCAGACGATACTCATCATGCCGCCCATCAACGAATAGAACACGGCAATCAGCGTGAACGTAATGCCCCACACGTGCGGCACATACGCATCGGGAACAAAACTCATGAAAGGCAACACCGTTTTCATCGGGATAAATATTTCTACAAATTTGCCCAAGCCAATGAAACCGTAAGCCAGCATACTCAAACCAACTAAAATGGCAAATATCACGATAATCCAGTGCGAAGTAATCGCGCCCCTGTCTTTTCCAAAGCGGAAACCAATCCATTCTGCGCCGGTGGTACATTCGGAACGACGCAACCATGTCGACAGATAAACCATCAAAAAGATTTGATTGAAAATAGGCCATACCCACGGCAGGTAAATACTTTTCAATCCATATACAACCATAATACCCACCAACCAAACAGTGCCGGAAATGTCAAACATGCCCGACGCATTGGACAACCCAAGCATATACCACGGGATACGTTTCCCGCCCAGTAAATAGGATTCCAAATTTTTTGACGCACGGCGTTTCAGGTAAAAGCCGATAAAAATCAGTATGCAGAGATACCCTAAAATAATAGCAATATCCAAGCCGGTAAGAAATGAATTCATGCGCTTTTTATTTACAGATTTATTTTTTTATTCTTGTCAATCAGTGCAACCAATGTTTGAACGGAAGTTGCCGAACGATAGCCGTCGGGGGCGGTGTTCAGGCAATAATCCACCAATCTGTCGACCGACGACACTGCGACGTGCATCCGTGTATCGCAGGAAGCATAATAGATATAGACCGTTCCATCGTCGTCGGCTATCCAGCCGTTTGAGAATAGTACATTGGACACATCGCCTACTCTTTCCGCTTCCAATGGAGCTAAAAAATGACCGGCCGGTTCGGCTATCAGTTTGTCCGGCTGTTCGAGGTCAGTCATGTACAGATACAGCACATAGCGCAGGCCGGCAGCACAAGGGCGCACGCCGTGCGCCAGATGCAACCATCCTTTCGCCGTTTTGAGCGGATGTGGTCCTTCACCGTTTTTCAATTCCTTTATGGTATGATAATGGCGTGCATTAAGAATTTTTTCCGCTTTCACTTCCGCATGTGTAATATCATCAACGAGCGCCCACCCAATGCCACCGCCGCTTCCGGCATCAATAAAACTGTCTTGCGGGCGCGTGTAAAGCGCATATTTGCCGTTCACAAATTCAGGGTGTAACACCACATTTCGCTGTTGGCTCTTCGATTTCAAGTCGGGTAAACGTTCCCATGCGATTAAATCTTTGGTACGCGCAATAGCCGCTGTCGCCACCGCCGACGACAAGTCGCCCGCGGGCGCGTTCGGGTCTTTGCGTTCGGCGCAGAAAATGCCGTATATCCAGCCGTCTTCATGGGCGGTAAGCCGCATGTCGTACACGTTAGTAGCGGGGTTTTCCGTTTCGGGCATCGTAATGGGATAATCCCAAAAGCGAAAATTGTCTACGCCGTTCGGACTTTCGGCTATGGCAAAAAACGATTTGCGGTCGTTGCCTTCCACACGCACCGCCAGTACATATTTTCCCTTCCATTTGATGGCGCCGGCATTGAACACACAAGCGATACCAAACCGTTCCATAAAATACGGATTGGTTTCGGGCGATAAATCATACCGCCAGAAAATGGGCGTATGTGTGCCGGTCAACACCGGATATTTAAAGCGTTCGAAAATGCCGTTGTCGGGAAAACTCGCTTCGTTTTTGCGTGTAACGAGCTTTTCGTGTTCGTTAGTTATTTCTTCCAGTCTTTTTTTAAATAAATCCATAGTGTTATTAATCACTTCAATTGTAAGCGATGCAAAATTACATTAAATTCCCGAATTACACACTGATAACGGGTTATTTCTTCAAAACAACAATCTTGTCTTGAAGTTTTAGTACATCATGAACTTTTGTCTGTAATTTTTGAGCTACCTTGATTTTTAATGTACTTTTTATATCAGCGGAAGAAGAGCCAAAATGGAATTGGTAGTCGCCTGCGGCTACAATCCACGCATTTGTTACAGCATCAAGCGAAGCTAAATCCGCAACATTTATGCTTAATGCAATTTCTTCGCTTTCACCGGGCTGCAAAACTTTTGTTTTGGCAAAACCCTTTAATTCTTTTGCTATTTGTGCGATGGGCGTACTCGCATATAGCTGTACCACTTCTTTTCCGGCCGTTTTACCCGTGTTTTTTACCACTACACTCAGGGCGTAATTGGCGCCATTTTGTTTCACTTTCGCTTGTGAATAATCGAAAGCGCTGTACGAAAGTCCATAACCGAAAGGATAGGAAACTTCTTTGCCAAAGGTATCGAAATAACGATAGCCGACATAGACGTCTTCCTCATAGCGCGTATAATCAATATTGCGTTCAGGCGTTTTCTCTTCAACTTCGGTCGGCTGTGCACTCATGAAACTGCTAAGACCGGGGGGCGGTGCATCGTATGGAAAATTAGCCGAAGATGCAATGTCCATGTAGTTTACAGGGAAAGTCATCGGGAGCTTGCCCGAAGGATTTACTTTGCCGCTAAGGATGTCGACAACGGAATTGCCGCCTTCCTGTCCGGGTTGCCAGGCAAGTAAAATAGCGTCGGGTTGTTCTTTCCACGAAGCGGTTTCAATAACGCCGCCGATATTCAGAATGACCACCACTTTTTTACCGGCAGCATGGAAAGCTTTGCAAACATTCGTTATCAGCTCCTGTTCAACCGTAGAAAGGTTGAAATCGTCAGGCAGTTTGCGGTCGGAAAATTCGCCGGAATTACGCCCTAAAGTGAGGAGCGCTGCACTTGATTCGGCTGCAATTTGATTCAGGGATGCTCCTAACGGAACAAATTCGGCAGGCCGGATACGCGGCATATACATAGCCCACGGATTGTTCGGGTCGGGTTTATTCTTTTCATCTTCGGCGGCAATGTGTTTATCGTAAATTTCCTGCACCAGCTTATTATTGGTAAAACCGCCATTTTTCAAGCCTTCGCCCAAAGAAATGGTATAGGCTTCATTTACATCACCGCTACCGGTACCGCCTGCAATAAATTCATACGACGTGATACCAAATACGGCAATATTTTTTTCTTTCAAAGGTAAAGTATTCAGCTTGTTTTTAAGCAATACCATTCCTTCGGTTGCCGAAGCGCGCGTCAAATCCGCGTGCGCTTTCAAATCGGGTTTGTTGGAAAATTTATATCCTTTGAAACGCGGCGATTTAAGAATCAAATTCAAAATACGACGCACATCGGTATCCACATCTTTTTCGCTGAGTTTACCTGTTTTCACGGCTTGAAGAATGTTATCTTTTTGCGTAAGGATGCCCGGCATCAACAAATCGTTACCGGCATAAATTTGCGCGGGCGCATCTATTCCACCGTTCCAGTCGGTCATTACAGTACCTTCAAAGCCCCATTCGTCACGAAGAATCGTGGTGAGCAATTCGCGATTTTCGGAAGCGTAAGCGCCATTGATTTTATTGTAAGACGTCATTATCGTCCATGGCTTGGCTTCGCGTATCGCAATTTCAAACCCTTTCAGGTAAATTTCACGCAATGCACGTTGAGTTATGCGTACATCATTGCCACCACGGTTGGTTTCCTGATTGTTGGCGGCAAAGTGTTTTAAGGACGTACCTACACCTTTGGACTGTACGCCACGCACAAACGCAGCCGCTGTTTTCCCGGCCAGCAACGGGTCTTCGGAATAGTATTCAAAATTGCGACCACACAACGGGTTGCGATGGATATTGAGGGCGGGAGCAAGCAATATGTCCACGCCGTATTCCAATACTTCATTGCCGATAGCATTGCCCACATTTTCTACCAAAATGGGATTCCAAGAAGCCGCCAATAATGTAGCTACGGGGAAAGCGGTGCAATAAAAAGTTTCGGCAATGCCTTCGCGTTTTGGCGCAATGCGCAAACCGGCAGGGCCGTCAGCCATAACAACGGCAGGGATACCTAAACGCGGAATGGGGAAGGTTGTTCCCGCAGCGCCCGGCACCAACGACATGGTTTCGCCTATAACAGGATTCGCGAAATCACCGCCACGCCTTTCAGCGCCAACCAACAAATCCACTTTTTCTTCGAGTGTCATGGCTTTGATGACTTCGTCCACCGACGCCTTCCCCAATTGCGGCGCTTGCGCCTGAGCCGCAACCATAATACTTATCGCCATTGCGGTAAAAATTATTTTTCGCATATTATTTAATTATTTTTTCTATTACCGGTTTTACTGTTTTTTCCATGATTTCATAGCCTGCTATGTTCACGTGAACGCCGTCCATCGTAAATTGGGCAGGCATTCCTTTGCTACCGTCATTGCTTACCAAGTGCGAATAATAATCCACATACGTAAAATTCCTTTCGATGCAAAATTCTTTGATCGCGGCATTCAGTTGGTCTATTTTAGCAGGCACAGCAGGAATTTCTTTACGCCATGGTATCTCAGCTGCCGGTAGCACAGAAGTAAGAATTACTTTTATGCCGTTGGCATGCGCTATTTCTGCCATAGATTTGATACTTCCAAAGGTAAATTCAAAATCGTAGGTGCCGCTGTTGGTCGCAATATCGTTGATACCGCCGTTGATAACCACTACTTGTGGTTTTAATTCAACAACATCCGCCCTGAAACGCGAAAGCATTTGCGGCGTAGTTTGTCCGCCGATACCACGCCCCAGGTAATTGTTGTCTTTGAAAAAATCAGGACGCATTCCTGCCCACATTTGGGTAATGGAATTGCCAATGAACACCGCTTTAATGGGTTTAGCGTCTTTCCTTAGCTGTATATTATCTTTTGCAAAAACATTTGTGCCTGACCATTGGTCGTTGTTTTGCGCACTCACGGCAGCTATTCCTGCTAAAAAGCAGATTACAGTAAAGATTAAATATTTAGTTCTCATTTTATGACATAAATTAAATTGTTATATTTTATTTTTTTAACCGTATCACCAATGATTGGTGTTTGTCTAAGTTCGCTTTTAAGGGTTTTTTTGTATCGCCAAGTTCTTTTCCTGCGAACAAATCTTTTATTTTATACACGTTTGTTTTAGAGAATAAAATTTCTTTATTAAAAAACGTATCCGTAATTTGCGCTGTACTCCAGTCAAAAGTAAATTCCGCAGGTGTTGTGGAACGGTTAAGGAACAACAGCGCCCATTCGTCACCGGCCAGGGGTTTCGCCCAAATGTCAATGCTGTCGTTAATTGTTTTATATTGGAACCCTTGAATACCCAGCGTATCCTGGTTGAGCGCAATAATATCTTTATTCGTCAAAACGGCCAATGTTTCTTTGCTCATACTGCGAATATCGTTGCCCAATATCAGCGGAGAATTGAGAACAGCCCACAGTGCAAAATGCGATTGGTTTTCGTAAAGGGAAAGTCCTTCGTTGCCAACTTCCATCATGTCCATGTCGTTCCAGTGACCGGGACCTGCCGCCTTACGCAAGGTTTCCTGATCACGCATGTTTAAGATTTGCATCACGCCCCAGGAATTCCATGAGCCATGATTTTCTATACAGTCGAAACAATTAGAGATATCGCCTGTGGTACGCCAGCTATGTCCAACGAATGAAGCCCATTTCCATGGATCATTATCACCCCATTCGCAAAGACTGAACAAAACCGGACGACCTGCCGCTAACAAAGCCTGAGCCATTACCGAATAAGCTTCACGCGCATACGTTATTTTGTCTGCCATTTCCCGAATGGGCGCTACGTTACACCAGTCATATTTTAAGTAATCTACGCCCCATTCGGCATATTTCAGGGCATCTTGGTATTCATGCCCGCGACTACCGGGATAGCCGGCGCAAGTTTTTGAACCGGCGCAATTATACAATCCGAATTTCAAGCCTTTGGAATGGACGTAGTCGGCAACCGCTTTTATTCCATTGGGAAATTTATCTGGATGCGGCGTCAGATTGCCCTGAGCATCGCGCTCCATTGCCATCCAACCGTCGTCAAGTACGATATATTCGTAGCCCGCGTCCTTTAAGCCGAGCGAGACAAATGCATCGGCAATACCTTTCACTAATTCCTCGCTGATGTTGGTTGCAAATGTGTTCCAACTGTTCCAGCCCAATTGCGGGGTTTTTGCCAAATTTTCAGCTTTCAATTTCGGCATTTTTTCACGTACTTCCGCAGGCAAATTTTCAAGAAATTCTAAGGGCATTTGCACCAACATGGATGGCGGCATGTTTGCAAACATTTCCGGCGAAAACTGCGGCATTGGAGGAGGTGGAGGCGCCGGTTGTCCGTCGTTCGTATTTTGAGACAGCGCCACCATATTGGCAGCAAAAACCAAACCTAAAATAAGACTAATCTTTTTCATCTGTTATACTATATTAAGCTGTTATTTTAACTTATCTGCGTATTCTTTGATTACCCCAATGGTGGAATCCTCGTTAAATACGGCATTCAGCCCTTGCTCTTCTTGCGAAGGGTCGCCTAAGTAGTTGTCCCAAGGCTGCCAAAACAAGTGTTCCGCCCGTCCGAAGCCGGCCCAAGCCCAAAAGTTACAGCCGGAAAATGCACCTTTGGCTTGAAATGAATCGGCCAAGCGTGAGAATATGTATGCGTAATAATTATCGCGTCCCGTTACAGGGTCTTGCAACTCGTACCGGTGGCTATCGCGCGGGAAGCCGAACTCTTCTATAACCACAGGTTTCTGGAGTTTATCGGCAATCACTATGTGCGCGTCGATGTACGCTTTGGTTTTCTCTATGGCTTTATCTACCTGCACTGCCACATTGCTCATCGCGGCAATATCGGGCATCGGGGGCGCAGCAGCATCCGCGCCTTCGGGCGGCGTACCGTACATCGGATTATCCTTCATTGACTCCATCATTTGTTTCACTGCATCGGGGTTCATGGCAAAAATCCAATTCCAATTTTTAGGCCAAATATGAATGGTCAGATAATCTACATTAGGGTCGGCATGAATGGTTTCAAACAATTGCATATCGTTTTCGCAACCCATTTCACCTTCGCTGCCGATTGAAATAAGATGATTTTTATCCAGTGAACGAATGAGCGCTGTTGTTTCTTTGAGCCATTGAGCAAAAGCCGGTTTTACTTCTTGGCTGAATGCACGCGGTTCGTTGCCTACCTGCCATGCCATAATAGCGGGGTCTTCGGTGTATTTTTTGCCCGTGTAACGATTGGTACGTGAGAGTACGGTTTTGACATGGTCGAAAAACATTTCTTTACACGGCTCACAAGTAGCATATTGCGATAAGCTTTGTGTCAGTTGCTGCCATCCACCCTCGCCTGATGTGTCGGATGCTCCGTTAGTCCATTTCAAATACTGGCTATAGCCGCCGCTCCAGTCCCAACTATTATTGAGAAACAGCACCGCGTACATTTTCCGTTTTCCTAACTCGGAAAGGAAAAAATCCAATCCTTCAAAAATTGTATCATTGTACACGCCGGGCGCCGTCTGTAAGGCCGGACGCACTTTAGAAGCTTGATCATCAAGCCCATCTGCGCCAACCAGTACGCGCAGATTGGTAATGCCAATGCTTTGCATAAAGTCCAATTCCTGAAGCAAACGTTCACGGTCGCCACCCTGTCCGGTAGAACCGAGCATGGCTCCATACCAGAAATTCGTGCCAATATAGTAATACGGTTTCCCGTTAATTTCAAAACGTCCGTCGCTTTGTTTTACAAAGCCGTTTTGCGAGCAGGCGCAGAAGACAAGCGCCATGATTGAAAAAAAGAATAATTTTCTCATTTTAATGTTTATTTCACTTGTTCAGGCATTAATTTACTGTTCATTCGTAAGAAAATTAACAGTTCCCGCTTCCTTTGTGAAAGCGGGGACTCGTTATTTTATATTTTGAATATCTTTCAAGAACAAATAATGCTTGTCGGCTTCCATTGCTTTGAGCAAATCTTCCGGCTTGGGTTGTTTAAGCATCTGTTCGTATGCCTCGCGATTGAAACCGGGCATTTTTTCCAATTCTTCAATAGGAGGCATTGTGAACGAAAATCCTGCGGGCATCGGCGCATTGCGCCATGTCAGGATATACGATGATTTGTATTTGGCAAGAATTTTCTGGAGGTCTAAACTAATAGGACCACATTCGCTGAGGGCATGCAATTTTTTCTTTGCGGCAGCCAAATCGGTAGTGAATTTCAAGGCTTTATCGACTACTACATTAAATTCTTCGCCTTGTCCGTACCAGTCAATAGACAGCATATCCACATATTCGTCGCCCGGATAACCTTTCAGGTATTGTTCGACGGAGTTCACCTTATCGGTATTGTAGCAGAAAAGGATATTGTGTAAGCCTTTGCTTCTTAGATAATTAACTGTATAACGCCACAATGCTGCGTATTCTTCGTCGGTACAACGGGTATCGCCCCACCAGAAGAAACTTCCGGAATGTTCGTGATAGGGACGGAAGATAAATGGAATCAACTGGCCGTTTTCGTCGCGCCAAGAATTAAAATACCTCGAAAGGCGGTCTAACCAATAGTTAAACAGCTGATGATTACTGCCTCCGGGTAAAATTGATTTTACGGCATTCTGGTCGGTAGCCAAGTTATATTCCACATCCCATGCCGATCCTTCGTTGTTTTTGCGTTTGATGCCGGGCCATTGGGAAGTAATAGGGTTAATCGCATGCCAACTGATAGTAATGACGCCATCCTTTTTGTGCCACCATTTTACCCTTTCGGTAATTTCGTTGAACGCAACGGAGTCGAGGCTTCGCGGGCGTCCGGTTTCAATTTCACCGAGTTCAAATCCTGCAACGCCGGGGTAATCGCCTACCGCATCTTTTGTGTCGGAGCGGTCTTTTTCGTACCACCATGTATTACCGCACATCAAGTCGTCCTGGTGTCCATACATAACGCCCTTATCCTGAATTTTCAGCAGGCGGGCAAAGAGTTGTTTAGCTTCAGGTGTAGCTTCAGGGTTAGCGGGTTGCCAACTTTTCGACGTCGACTGCCCCCATGTTACGGTTCCTGTCAGCAAAATACATAAACAAATAATTATTTTTCTCATGTTGTTCTTAATTTATATTTTTAAAAATTTGTTACAAATCGGGAATAAACTGCTTTCCGTACACAAAAGTACGGTTATGCAGGTTACGGACTACAATATCACTGGGTTCTTTGGTATCTACCGGTATGGTGATTACTACCGACGTAGCGCTTTGTGACACAATGCCGCACGGAACAGCGCCAATCAAAAAACCGTCGCTCTGTACATATTCGCTTCCCAGGTTTTCGCCGGTCAGCGTGATGTTCGTACCCGGAACTCCTGTTGGATAGCCCTCCGAATCGGAAGGTGTTACATTGGTAATTTTCGACACTACCCATGGTATGTCATAGTCGGCGGAAAAATCTTTTTCATCACAGCCGCTCAGCGCTGCCATGCCGCCCAACAGGACGGCAAACAGCATATATATACTATACTTTTTCATATTCTTTATACCTTTATTTTAATTGTTTGGATTGGGGTCAATATTCCAGTAGGTAACTTCAGTATTCGGGATAGGGAATACTGGAATATAGCGTTCGCCGTTGTCGCTACCCGGACGTTTTCCGGAGGCGTCCGGTACGCTTACTTTCAAGCTACTTTTGATAATATTTTGCCTTATGCCGGCTATTTGGTATTCCTTGGCTTCCGTAAATCCTGCTCCCTGTCCATTGGCGCGAGCATCATCCTTTACTTTTCCCACGGTTTCCAGCAGTCTACCGGTACGTATCAAATCGTAAGTGCGGAAATTTTCGAACGCCAGCTCGAGGCGGCGTTCATGCCAAATATCGTTCAATAATTGTTCGCCCGACGACGTGATATTGGGAATGTTGGGCGGTGTAGTCGGCATCGGGAATCCACTGGGGTTACCCATTTCATAGCCTTTACAGAGCGACGAGTTGCGGGCGCGTTCGCGTATTTCGTTTACGCGGCTACGGGCTTCGTCCTCTTTGCCGGTAAAGTAGGCTGCTTCGGCACGCATCAACAACACGTCGGCATACCGGATGATGATAATGGCTTTGGATGTACCGTTCAGTAAGGCATTCATACCGGCGACCGCTACCTTGCGGTTGTAGTAGTCGGTCATCATTTCGCTTGAGCGGTTGTAGGGTTCTAAACCGCCGTAGATGATGCCGTTGTTGTAGTACGGTCCATATACGGTACTACTCAGACGCGGGTCGGTGGGGTCGAAAGCATTCACCAAATTCTGCGTAGGCTGATTAAAGCCCCAGCCAAACCAACTGCCGCCGCGGACGCCCTGTACCATCCAATCCATAAATACTTTTCCGCTGTTGCCCCAGCCGCCTTTGCCGGTGTATTCAAACAAGGATTCAAGGCGATAGCCGCCATCGGTATCTTCTTCAAACAAGGTGGCAAAGTTGGGCGCCAAGCGGTAGCTTCCCGACGAGATAATCTCGCCTGTGAGGTCGTATAATGCCTGCCAGGTAGTTTTGCTGCCGTTTACTTCAGGGTCGGTACCCAAACGGTAGAGCATTATCCGTGCCAAAACGCCTTGTGCTGATCCTTTTGAGGCGCGTCCGAGGTCTTTGGCTAAGTATTCTTCCTTGCGAGGAAGCATTTCTACAGCCAGATTCAATTCATCAATGATAAACTGCATGGTTTCGGAGAACGATGAACGCGGCACATTGCCAAAGTCTTCAGCTTTCACCGGTTCGGTGAAGATGGGCATTCCTCCATAGTGACGCAACAGGTAGAAGTACCAGTATGCGCGGAAGAAATGACCTTCGCCTTCCATACGCTGTTTTACGGCAGTGCTAATGGGCGCGTCTTTTATATTGTACAGTACATAATTGGCACGCGATACACCCCAGAAGCCATTCATGTAAAAATTCTGCACAAGGGTGTTGGTGGGTGTAATTTGATAGGTACAGGCCATTTGCAGGTCGGGATAGTCAGTGGGTGAACTACCTTTGTCGGCATCGTCGGAAGCGAGAGATCCCAAGTAGAACTCGTAGTGGTTGTCTATCCATAGACCGTCCGGACCTGTACCTGAGGTAAATGATAACAATTCATACAAGCCTACGATTACTTTTTCAGCATTTGCTTCTACGTTCATATAGGCGTCGCTGACCTCCTTGCCCTGGGGTTCCACCGCTTCGAGGAAGTCGTTGCATCCAACCGCCATCAGTGCGAATAGCAGCACGCCGACTATTTGGTATATTATTTTACGTTTCATATTCATATTCGTTTTATAAGTTTATAAAGTTATATTAAATCCGAGGACAAACGTGCGAGGACGCGGATAGGATGCCAGGTCGATACCGTTGTTGAGTGGTTGACGCAGGTAGTCGCCCATTTCGGGGTCGAAGCCGCTGTACTTGGTAAACACATACAGGTTGTCCGCCGATGCGTAGATGCGTAGTCGCTGGATTTTTAATTTCTCCGTCACCCCTTTTGGCAGGGTGTAACCCAATTGCAGGTTTTTAATACGCAGGTAGGAGCCATCTTCAATATAGCGGTCGGAGAAACGGGAGTTCTGATTGAAGTCGTTTGCCGACAAACGCGGGTATTGGTTGGTCGAGCCGGGGCCTGTCCATCGGTTCATCATTTCTTTCGACATGTTCCATTGGCCAAAGTTGGAGGAGTATAAGTCCATCACGGCAGCGTTGGCAATTTCGTTGCCTACGGACGATTGCAGGAACAGGGAAAGGTCAATACCCTTCCAAGCTACGGTAGCATTCATACCAAACGTTACGTCGGCCATGCCGCTACCCAAATAGGTACGGTCTTCGATACTGAGCGGTTCACCATCATCGGCTATTTTCAAAAACTTCACATCGCCGGGTTGTGCACTGGGTTGGATTAAGCGTCCGTCGGGTGTTTTGTAATTGTTGATTTCGTCTTGTGTTTGGAAAATACCGCCGGTTTTGTAGCCATAAAAGTATGCCATTTCCATACCTACTTCGGTACGGGTAAAGGGTTGTTGCAATTTGTCCATATTGGTGCCATAAACCGGGTCGGGAGAACCGAGCGCTAAGACTTTGTTTTTGATAAATGAAGCATTTGCGCCTATCGAGTAGGAGAAGTCATCTTTTCTGTCTGCCCAACGTAGCGTCAATTCCAAGCCGTTGTTACGCATTTCACCGGAATTGGTGCTGGGGCGACTCAGACCGGCATACATAGGCACGGGCGTTTTCAGTATCATGTCGCGGGTGTTGCGGATAAAGTAGTCAATGGTTCCCGACAGTTTGGATTTCAGCAGCATAAAATCCAGCCCGAAATTATACTGTTCGGAAGCTTCCCACTGCAAATTTGCGTTCGCATATTCCAACTGAATATATCCTGTCTGCAGGGCGTCTCCAATCACAGCGTTATAGCCCGAACTCATCAGCGCTACATAATCGGATGCACCGGCGCTGGATTCATTACCCACTAAGCCGTAACCTGCGCGGAACTTCAGCATTTGAAATGGATTACTTTCTGTTTGCATGAATGCTTCCTGGTGTAAATTCCATCCCAGCGAAAAAGAAGGAAAGTATCCCCAGTGATTGAGGAATTTCGACGAACCATCGGCGCGTACCGTGGCTGTCAGCAGGTATCGCCCGTCATAGGTGTAGTTCCCTCTGGCGAAAAACGAGGCCATACGATTCCAGAAAGGAGAAGAGTGTGAAGCTGAACGCGAAGATGGCGTACCCGTTTGATTCAGATACCACATATTTTCCGCTTCGGGGATATCTTGCGCCGAACCGCTCAGCATGGTGAATCTGAAATCTTGCGCTTCTGTGCCCAACGTTAGTCCGATACTGTGTTTGTCAAAGCTCTTATTATACATCAGATAGGCATTTGCCAACCACGAATTGAAATTCGTGCGACCTACGCTCAAACTACTGTTGGAACGATTCTGGTCGGCCGACACATAATAAACAGGTGAATAATTCAAAGTTTCACCGAAGTTGGCGCGTACCCCATATTGTGCACGAATTGACAATCCTTTGATTTTAGCTATATTGTCAAACTGTAGAAAGGTGTTGCCAATAAACATATTGCTGCTATTGTTACCATAGTTGGCGCCTTCATATATTTGGCGTGCCGGTTGGTAGCTCGGATCGGCAAACAGTACTTCTCCCCAGGTGCCGGCATGCTCATCCCAAGCCATTGAAATCGGGTCGGCTCTCATGACGGCCGGCCAGATACTGCCGTAGTAATTACCGTCGCCACCGCCACCTTGCGTTTTGCGGTTGGTGTAAATAATGTTTATGCCCAGAGAAATGTCGGATGATAATTTATATGTATTGTTTATGCGTGCGGTAATTGCATCCAACTCATTGTATTTAAGAACGCCTTGCGTAGCGGAATAGGTAGCTCCGACGCTGAAAGTATGGCGATCGCTACCGCCGCTCACGTCCACATTGTAGTTTTGAGCAAAGCCTGTGCGGCTAACTTCGTCTACCCAGTCCGTTCCCGTGTATTTATTGTCGATGACAAAATTGAACATGGCAGCGTCCTGTGCGCTTATCGGCATACCGCTGTTGCTGAACAATTCCTTTTTCAAGGTGGCGTATTCCCATGCGTTCAGCAGCTCTACGTTTCGCCCCATCAGGGACATACTGCCATACACATTTGCTTCCACGCGCGTATGCGAATTGTAGCGTCCGCCACGGGTTTTAATCAGCACCACGCCGTTTGCGCCACGCGAGCCGTAAATAGCTGTTGCCGAAGCATCTTTCAAAATTTCGAGGCTTTCAATGTCTTGCGGCGACAGATAGTCTACATCCGATACAGGGAAGCCATCCACTACATACAAGGGGTCGGACGTATTCATACTCCCATAACCGCGGATACGGATTTTAGTACCCGAACCCGGCTCACCGGAATTACTGATTACATCTACTCCGGCTACACGTCCTGCCAAGGCCTGCCCCACGTCAATGGTAGACAGTTGCTTTAAATCTTCGGCAGATACCTTTGCCACGGCGCCGGTAAGGTCCGACTTTTTCATCGTACCATAACCTACCACCACCACTTCTTCAATATTCATTCCGGATTGCAATTCCACATCAATGCGTCCGCGTCCGTTCACGACTTCTTCGTGTGGCTTCATGCCCACATAAGAGAATACAAGTGTGGAATTTTTCTCGGCTTCAATAGTGTAATTACCTCCAAGATTGGTGATTACAGCATTATTGGTGCCTTTTACTAATACGGTCGCCCCTGTCAAGGGTTCGCCTGTGTCATCAATTACCTTACCCGAGATACTACTCGTTTGCGCTTGTAGCACACCAAGGTTTGCCATTAAAGCAGCAGCGCACAAGACTGTTTTTATTTTGCCTGCCGCAAAATGGAACTGCAAATATTTTTTCAGTTTCCTCATGATAATAAATTATTGAAAGTTATTAACGCAAAGGTATGGAAAGAGACAGGACAAAACAAGTACTATTTTGCCATTAATTAATACTATTTGGAAACTAAACCTTAAACAAACACCTTTTTCTTTTTGTAGTTATTGCGAAATTCTTTCGGCGAATGATTTTTCTTCTTCTTGAAAATACGATTGAAGTTTGACAGATTGTTAAACCCACATTCATAACATACCTCCGCCACCGACATAGTGGAGTCAAGCAACAATCTGGAAGCATGCCCCAAACGTATGTCGATAATATAATCAGACAAAGTCTTGCCTGTGCGTAATTTGAAAAAGCGACTGAAAGACGGAGCCGTCATACATGATAATTCGGCTACATGCTCAAGCCGTATTTCTTTTTTATAATTTTCTTCGATAAAATCCTGTACTTTTTTTACCCGGCGACTGTCCGAAAGGGGGCTTATTTTTGCAAACGATGAACTCGACAAGGTGTGCGCCTGGTCGACAAAGAGCGAAAGTTCGTGCAGTATGGTGAGAAATTTTATCACGGCGTAAAAACCTTGCCTTTCCGACGAAAGCGTATCCAGTAAGGGATACACCTTCATAATGGCTTTCATGGGAAAAGACAAGCCTTTTTGGGCTTTTGAAAGCATATCCCGGATAGAACCGAATTGATTTTTGTTAACCAGATTTTCGAAAAACAGGTTTTGTGAAAACTGGATGGTAATTTCCCTGATTTCTTTCGAATGACATTCATTTTGCGACCACACATGTTCCAGATTCTCTCCGGTAATCAATACCAGGTCGTAATCGCCAATTAACTCAATAGAGTCACCCACAATGCGTTTTACACCCGCAGCATGCTCAGTGAAATTAAGCTCAAATTCGGCATGACTGTGTATCGGGTAAGTAAACTCAGCTTTATGGCGATCGGCAATGTAAAAACAATCTTTCTCAGACAAGGGAGTAAGCTCCCGGATAGCGTGTTGTGCATTTTTCATTAGATAGATGATAAAATTGTATCAGACTAATAATTGAATTGTGAAACAAAAGTAAGAATAATTTTTGGAACTATGTACATGAAATGCCAAAAAATTTAATTTAAAATATTTATTTATCTAACAAATATTTTGTATCTTTGCAGCGTTTTCAAAAAATCTATGTGTTTTGGGAAAGTTTGATTTATACAAGGTCGATTTGAAAAATATGCAACAGGATGTTCAAGAGCATGAATATTTGTTGGATAATCAGTATTTTACTAATATAGGCGGGGAAGACATTCAAAAAGGGAAAGTAAAAGTTTTGCTTAAAGTTGTCCGAAAAGCGGGTTTATTTGAGCTAAGTTTTAATTTTGAAGGCGTGATAGCCATCTCTTGCGATCGCTGTTTGGATGACATGGATTTTCCGATAGAAATCAATTCCCGCTTGATTGTAAAGTTCGGGAAAGACTATTCGGAAGAGAGCGATGAAATCGTTGTTATCCCGGAGTCGGAAGGCATTATCAATCTGGCATGGTTTCTGTATGAGTTCGTAGCATTGTCCATTCCGATAAAACATGTTCACGCACCGGGAAAATGCAACAAGCAAATGACCTCTAAATTAAAAAAGCATACCCCCAAGACGGGCGATGATTCTTTCGATTTGAATGCGGATGATATCATTATCACCAATGATGGTTCGGATACAGACGAAATGAATGCAGACCCAAGGTGGGAGCCGCTGAGAGGGTTCAATGAAAATGAATAATAATTATTAAACTAAAATAGAAAATGGCACATCCTAAACGAAGAATTGGTAAAACAAGAAGAGACAAAAGAAGGACGCATGACAAAGCAGAACTTCCACAATTAGCAATTGACCCGACAACCGGAGAATACCATTTGTATCACCGAGCACATTGGTACGAAGGAAAATTGTATTACAAAGGGAAAGTAATAATTGACAAGGCAGAAGCTTGAGAAGTCATTCTTTTTTAATCTGAAAACTAACCCTAAATTGAGGATGCAAATCGTCTTTTTAGGGAGTTTTTATATTATATGAAACATTATGAGTAAGGTTCATGCAGTTATTACGGGCATAGGAGGATATGTTCCTCAGTATGTGATGACAAATGAAGAAATATCTACTTTGGTCGATACTTCCGACGAATGGATTACCAAGCGAATCGGAATAAAAGAGCGCAGAGTCCTGAAGCCGGAAGAAGGCATTGGCATTACTTATCTGGCAGGAAAAGCGATTGAAAACCTGAGAAGCCGGAAAAATTTTGACCCTTTGGAAATAGAAGCGGTCATATTTGCCACCTCTACACCCGATTATATCTTGCCGAATGCAGCTTCTCTGATTGCTTACCGCACAGGGATGGCCAATGCTTTTGGTTTTGACATGGGCGCGGCATGTAGTGGGTTTGTTTTTGCATTGGAGGTGGGACAAGCATTAATAACTTCCGGAAAATATAAAAAAGTAATGGTCTTTGCAGGTGATACATTATCTGTTCTTACGGATTATCAGGACAGAAATACCTGCCCTATTTTTTCCGACGGATGCGGTGTCGCATTATTGGAAGCCACCACTGATGAAGAAATCGGTATCATTGACGCCGTTTTACACTCCGATGGAAACAGTCTGGCACATTTGCACATGCTGGGTGGCGGTTCGGTCAATCCGGCCAGTCATGAATCCGTAGACAAAAAAATGCACTTCATCTGGCAAGACGGTAAGATTGTTTTCAAACGCGCCGTTACCGAAATGGCAAAATCCTGTGAAGAATTGTTGAAAAAAAATCAGTTGACCAAAACGGATGTTCAATGGATTATTCCCCATCAGGCCAATATGCGTATCATTGAAGCCGTGGCCAGCCGATTGGATGTCCCGATTGAAAAAGTAATGGTTAATATTGCTAAATACGGTAACTCAAGTGCAGGAACGATTCCGCTCTGTTTGTGGGATTTGGAACCAAAGTTGCGGAAAGGTGATAATGTTATTCTTACCGCTTTTGGAGCAGGGTTCACTTGGGGCGCATTGTATTTGAAATGGGGGTATGATTATTGATAAGGTAAAAGGTAAAAGGTAAAAACTAAAAGGTAAAAAGTTATTGGGTTGAATTATATGCATAAATCTGGGTTTGTAAATATTGTGGGTAATCCGAATGTCGGGAAATCGACTTTGATGAATTTATTGGTGGGGGAACGCATCTCCATCATTACATCGAAAGCGCAAACTACCCGCCACCGGATTATGGGTATTGTCAATACCGACGATATGCAGATTGTCTATTCGGATACGCCGGGCGTATTGAGACCTAATTACAAATTGCAGGAGAATATGCTTAATTTCTCCGAATCGGCTTTGGATGATGCGGATGTATTGATTTACATGACCGACGTAGTGGAAAAAATCGACAAGAATGATTTTTTCTTGGAAAAAGTACAAAAGACACAGTCTCCGGTTCTGTTGGTTATCAACAAAATAGACCTGAGCAACCAGAAAGACTTAGCGAAATTATCGGCTGAATGGCAACAAATTCTTCCGAAAGCGGAGATTATTCCTGCTTCGGCAACGAACAAATTCCATGTCGATTACCTGAAGAAACGAATTGAAGAGCTGATTCCGGATTCTCCGCCTTATTTCGAAAAAGATGCTTTGACCGACCGGCCTGCCCGTTTTTTTGTGACTGAAATCATTCGTGAAAAAATTTTATTGTACTACCAGAAAGAAATCCCTTATTCGGTAGAAGTGGCGGTAGAGCAATTTACGGAAGGTGCGGAACTGATTCATATCAGGGCATTAATAATCGTTGAACGGGAATCGCAGAAAGGAATTATCATCGGAGACCAGGGAAAAGCCCTCAAGAAAGTAGGCTCAATGGCACGCAAAGATATTGAACGTTTCTTCGATAAAAAAGTTTTTCTCGAAATGTTTGTAAAAGTGGAGAAAGACTGGCGGAACAGAGAGAATATATTAAAAAAATTTGGTTACAAACCTGAGTAACTATGCATCATGAGTCGGTCGGCACAAGTCAACCTGTAATTCATAATCCATAATTCATAATTCATAATTCATAATTCATAATTTAAATGAGCAATATAGTAGCAATCGTAGGTCGTCCGAATGTAGGAAAATCGACCTTGTTCAATCGTTTGACCCAAACAAGGCAAGCCATTGTGAACGAAGAGGCCGGCACTACCCGCGACCGTCAATACGGCAAAGCGGAATGGGCAGGACAGGAATTTTCCGTCATCGACACCGGAGGTTGGGTGCTTCATTCGGAAGATATTTTCGAAGAAGAAATCAATAAACAAGTCAGAATAGCCATTGATGAGGCCGATGTAATCCTTTTTTTAGTAGATGTCACCAATGGGATTACCGACTGGGACGAACATGTTGCAGATATGTTGCGGCGGTCTGCGAAAAGTATTTTTGTTGTTTCCAACAAAGCTGATAATTATGAGTTGCATGCACAATCGGCTGAGTTTTATTCCTTGGGATTGGGCGAACCTTACAATATATCCGCCATCAATGGTTCCGGGACAGGCGATTTATTGGATATGGTCGCCACTAAATTCAACAAAACCGAAGAAGAAGATACCGAAGACGGCATTCCCAAAATTGCAATCGTCGGACGGCCGAATGCCGGTAAGTCGTCTTTGATTAACGCTTTTATCGGAGAAGAACGGAATATCGTGACCGATATTGCCGGCACTACCCGCGATTCTATCTACACCCGCTACGATAAATTCGGATTGAACTTCTACTTGGTCGATACCGCCGGAATCCGCAAAAAAGGCAAGGTGAGCGAAGACTTGGAATACTATTCGGTTATCCGGGCTATCCGCGCCATCGAAAATGCGGATGTTTGCGTACTGATGGTCGACGCCACAAGGGGTATCGAATCGCAGGATATGAATATCTTCTCCTTGATTCAGAAAAACAGGAAAGGTTTGGTGATCGTAGTGAACAAATGGGACTTGGTGGAAAACAAAGACCAAAATGTGATTCAAACATTTGAAAATGCTATCCGGGAGCGCACGGCTCCTTTTACCGACGTGCCGGTAATTTTCTCTTCAGCGCTGACCAAACAGCGGATTTTCAAGATTTTGGAAACCGTCAGTCTGGTTTATGAAAGCCGGAGAAGAAAAATTCCTACACACCAACTGAATGAAATCCTGCTGCCGATTATAGAAAAAACACCTCCACCCATGAACAAAGGCAAGGTGGTAAAAGTTAAATATATCACACAGTTACCGAATACGTCCGTCCCCAGTTTTGTATTTTTCTGCAATCTGCCGCAATGGGTGAAAGAGCCTTACAAGCGTTTTCTTGAGAACCAGATTCGCAAAAACTGGAACCTGACGGGTACGCCGATTAACGTATTTATGCGGGAAAAATAAAAAGTCTATTTTCCCCGCATACAAAAACTACATCCGGACGCCTGTATTAGGATGCCGGTTCCATGATACTTATTTTTTATTATTTACATTCCATAAACTTGCGCACAAGAGAAATGATAGCGCTGCCGCCCCAATCCACAAATACCGGATCGACGAAAAATCATACACTGTAATGCCGTCCACAACGGTTTTGCTATTGCCGATAAATCGTCCGCTCAGGATGTCCTGGATGCCGGCTCCGATGTAACTGGCGATACCCACTACTCCTAAAGCTGCTCCAGAGGCTCTTCTGGGGGCTATATCCACAGCCATCATTCCACCCAGATAACAAATGAGTGCGCCAATAGATAATCCGAACAGTATCATACTGAAAATGTCTATGGCAAAATACCCTTTGGGAATAAAGACAAACAGCGTAATAGCGATGGTATTGCATATCCCGAATATCAATGCCGGAACATTTCTACTCCCTTTGAATAGTTTGTCGGAAAGAAAACCGGACAATACCGTTCCGATAATCCCGCAAACCGACGAAGCAGCGATAATGCTGCTGGCTTCTACGGATGTATAGGCTTTTTCGTTTTCGAGAAAAAAGATGCCCCAACTGTTTACGGCATACCTGCTGATATACATACAGGCGCTGGATATGGCTAATATCCAAATAAATGGATTTTTCAATACTTCCAACTGGGTTTTCCCAACAGATTTGTCCAATTCTTTGGTAGGCATCACAGGGCTTAGTCCTTTGCTTGTCGGACTGTCATGCAAAAACAGGATGATAATTGTAACGCCGATTAATCCGGCAATCCCTGCCGCCTCAAATCCCCAACGCCATCCGGCAATACTGACGACAAAAGCGATGGCAATAAAGGTTAATGCTTCGCCTATGTTATGGCTGGCGCTCCAGAAGCCATAGTACGAACCTCTGTCCTTATCTGTAAACCAGCGGGATAAACCGACAACACAGCAGGGCGATCCCAAACTTTGTACCCAACCATTTATTCCCCACAAAACGACAAATACCCAAAAAGTATGCGAAAATCCCAATACAATATTGACAATAGAGGATATAATCAATCCTATTGCCATAAAATGTCGGATGTTAACCCTGTCTGCCAAAAAGCCGTTGACAAATTTGCCGACGGCATACGAGAAGAACAGTGCGGAGCCGATAATTCCCAATTCGTTTTCGGTCAGTATATTGCCGTCCACCAAAGGTTTCTTCACCACGTTTATGCTCAGGCGGCACACATAGAATAATCCGTAACCGAGCGTTGCGGAAAGGAAAAATGACCACTGCAAGCGTTTTAGGTGTTTTTTGTCCTCTTTCAAACCGGATTGAGCCGGTGCGGGACTGAAAAAGCGGATGAGTTGCCTAATCATGCAACCCTCGTTTTCTTAAATACGCCATTAAATACGCCGGACGATCGGTCTGAATCATCTTCGCCCCCAACGTGTCAATCAGATAACCATAGCCCGCATCGGGATTTTCCAACGACATATCATCGTCATGTCCGCCCGCCATCGTATCCCAAAGCGTGTTGTACCAGATAAGCGACTTGCCTGCCAGTTGCAGTTTCATTTGTTTGGGTAGCGGAAGGACATCATCGACAAACAGCAATTCAAACGCTACCGGATGCAAATCATTTATGAAACGTTCAATCTGTTTTTCCGCATTTTCTTTATCCAAATTTACAATCGGCATGTAAATCACTTTATCCAAATATTTACCGAATTGGGACTTCACTTCCTCAACCGGTTTGCTGCCTTTCATGATTATCTGTTTCGTGGTCCCTGTTTTTTCCAGTAAAGCGTGAACTTCATCGAAATAACGGTCGGCTTTATCCAGATTAACCAATATTCGCCCTTTCATCAGTAACAAGGCTTCTTCCAGTGTCGGAACCTTTTCTTTGGTCTTGATAGCACAACCATTTTTCAGATGCAATGTTTGAATGGAATCCAGTGTCCAATCGGCTATTTCCCCTTTTCCGGTTGTTGTGCGGTCAAGCGTGGGGTCATGCATCAGGATAAACTGACCGTCTTTGGTGCGTTGTACATCCAATTCCACAATGTCAACACCCATTTTGATGGCGTTCTCAATTGCCGGAAGCGAGTTTTCCGGAGCATACCGCCAATCGCCACGGTGAGCTGCAACGAAAACGTAATTGACAGTGGGATTGTGCAACTTTTGCAACAAGGTATCTATTCTGCTTTGCGGGAAAGCGCATAAAACTGTTGCAAACAGAATAAAAAGTGTTGTTAATATCTTTTTCATGATATAAATAAATTAAGTTATTGAATATTCTGTTATTATAAAATTGTTATCTGCTTATTTGTAATCATTTAATTCAATTTTGAGATGATTCGAAATAAACAGGTCTTATCACGGTGTTATCTTCGAGGTCGTAAGCCACCATAATTATGCTTCCCGATGTAAATCCGGCAGGAAAGCTTACCAATACTTTCTTCGCAGATTTGTCGATGGAGGCAGTGAGCGAGGTCGCTTTTGCAATATCGACAATGGCATCCGTCGCATTTGCTCCCATGAGGGAATAGTCAAAAACGAAACTTTGCGCCGGATAGTCTATTCTGTTTATAACCTCTGCCGTATGACAGAGGTTAAGTGCACTGAATACCTGAATGGTTAAAACTTCGCCATTGCCGAGTGTCAAAACCAGATTTCCGTTACTGTCTACCTCTGCATCTTTGAACACTGAGGTTTGGTCGTCGGTAGCCTCAACAGGTTGATTTTCAGAGTCGAGTATTCTCGTTCCGTCAACAGTCCAGTATCCTTGAGCATCCACCGAAAGTACCGGCGTATGTCCGCTGACGGGAATCTTGTCGGTAGTATCCGGTTTATACAGCCACGATGTAAGCTCATCAATAGTGGTTGTCCAATAGTAAATGCCATCGGTATCAAGTTTTACTCCGAGAAGTGGAAGATTAATCAGGTCGTTTTTGACGGCAAGCTTGACAGTATGCGTAATATTCTTACTGTCTTTACAGTTAAGTATATAATTTCCATTGTCGTCCTGACTGATGGAAGTTATTACGTTACCGCCTGTAATCTCGCTCAACGTTGCCAGTTGAGCGTTGATAGTCTTGAGATTTTCATCTATGACCTCCATTCGTATTTTGATGTTATCTATCCTGTCTCTCAGAGATGAATCGTCAAATTCGCTGCAACCGGATACAAACAGTATAGCAACAGCTAATAATATATTTTGAACTCTTTTCATTGCTTTTATCGTTTTTAGTTGTTAATAGAAGGGTCATAAGCCGATGGATTATGACAGAAAGCATTCTCATTGGTCGCTCCGGGAGCCAATGCAGGATTATCTTTATACTCAGTATAGCCACCTACATATCCTCCTTTTGTACAACCGCTTACGTTAATGTATGTCGCACTGCTCGCCGCACTGTACCCGCAAGCCCATCCGGGACCATGGCGGTTTGTACCGTTACCCTCTACATACAGATCGCCAAGAATAGCGCCGTTATTTACGCAGCCTCTTATCAAACCTGTGTTGTGCCCGACAAAACCTCCGGTACGGCAACCCAGGTGTGTGAATACATTGCCGTAATTCGTGCAGTATTCAATCGTTACATACGTTGATCCGGAAGCTGCATTGCCTCCCATGATACCTCCCTGACGTTTCACATTATAGGTTAATTCAAGCGGTTTACCTGCATACTGACCCACAGCGTCGTCCTGTACCGTTCCGTAATTATCGGTGTTGCTTATGGTAACTCCGGCTAATCCTGTTCCACAAATTCCGCCGCCGCGACCGGTCGGAGCGCTAATGCCGCCCTGATTGACACAGTTGTCTATCTTCGCATCGGATGCCTGCATAAGGGCGCATATACCGCCTATGGTCATACAAGCGGCAGCCCCGTTTGATTCGTTGGTTATCTTGCCGGTAATAACATCTCCGTAGTTCCGGCAACCCAGAGCCGGAGTCGCCCCGCCGATAATGCCGCCTTTCATCGTTCCCACTATTCCTCCCAATGAGGTAAGTTGTCCGGACAGGTTGTCTCCGGCAAAGTTGATCTTTACATAATTCTTGACATTCTGGATGGTTGAAGTTTCGCTGTATCCTGCCAATGAACCCACCGACGTATTGGCGGCGGAAGCGCCGACACACCTCATGTAACTGCTGCCATCGTCGGAACCGATAACAAGATTTTTAACCGTTGCATCTTTCAATGCACCGAACAATCCGTAAACAAGCTGTCCGTCTGTTACATCAAAATCCCATTGGATATTCTTTATTGCAAAGCCTTTGCCGTTAAATATGCCGCTGAATGCCGTGGCAGCCGTATAGTTGCCTGTTGCATTCCCGACAGGCGCCCACGATGTTATTTCCGCCATATCTATATCGTTGAGCAAAATAACTTCACCGTTGTTATCCTGCCATTTCGAAATACTTCCCCCTGCATTAACAGCGTTTGCAAACGCTACCAGTGCTGCTGCGCTGCTTATGCCGCCTTCGGGTTGAGATTGGGCGGGATTTTGTTTGACAGTGACAGTAGCTGAAATATTATACGGTTTATTTGTGAACGTAATTGTCCCTGTACGCGATACTCCGAGGTCGTTTTGGTAATTGCCGGCAGTAAAAGTATGTGTTGTCGTTACAATGGCGGCACGTAGAGCGTCCGTATTATATGACAACCAGCTCTTCGCATCGTCGCTTACCGATATATTGTATTCAATGTTTGCCGAAACTTTGATATCAAAACTTGTTAATTCACCTTCGAGCAGTACGATACCTCCCGACGTATAACGGGGATCAAGTTCGGGGTCTCTTATTTCGGCGCTTCCGTAGGTAAAAAAGAGCGGTTTAAGTATCGTATTGCCGTTGGCGTGTACCATAACGATGATGTTTCCGCTTTCGGCAGCAGGATTGAGCGTAACGGTTATCGTAGCGGAAGCATTATCTACCGTCGCCGTAACATTATAGGCGGTAAAGCAATCCACTATCGCATCATCGCTTTCGCTGCCGACAACGGTATATCCGATTCTTACGGGGTTAGTCCTGTCGATAATAGCCGTAACCGGAGCGACGTCGAACCGGATACCCAAAGCTTCCATAATCTGTATTTTCATTTGGGTGCCGTCGGCCAGCGTAAAGATTGCGAAGCCTGTTTCTTCGTCGATTTCAATCTCTTTGAACAAGGTATTGCTGATGTCGTTAGCCAGAATCGGATTGTTATCTTTGTCTTTTACGCGAACGCCGTCAATTGTCCAGTAGCCTTCACTGTCAACGGCAATATCCGGAACCTGTCCTGTAACGGAGACTTTATTCCCTTTGTCGTCGAGAAGCCATTCGTAGCTATCTCCTTTATCGACCGTTATCCGCCAATAGTATTCGCCCTGAAATTCTCCTATGCCGATAAGCGGCAACGTAACCATATCGTTTTTGGTGGCTATGGTTACCGATTTAAATTCGCCTCCACTTGATTTATAGTTTATTACATACCTTCCGTTTTCGTCAACGGTAATCAGCGAAATGAATTTACTGTTCAGAAGCTCATTGCAAGTCGTCATTTGTTGGTTGAGTATTTGCACGTTGCCTTCAAGGCTATTGAGAAGAGCTTCCATTTCGTCGATATCCCTGTTAATTCGTTCCGGGTCGTATTGGTCGCAACCGAAAAGCGTCAGCGCCATGCAAACGACAAAAATTATTTCAACTATCTTTTTCATTTAATTCTGCTTTTAATCTGTTATTGTTTTATCCTTACATGGAAGTAGTTAAGACAACTGCGCTCTCCGTTGGAATCTGCCACGGCATTTACGACGCTGCCTGTTCCATTTTCATATATCCATAAAGAAGTCGAGCCTCCGCCGTCGAAACGAACCATATTGTAGCAACCTAACTTTTTGCCTACCCTGTACAGTTCGTAAAAGGAAAGACCGGTAGCATTGGTTCCTGTTTTACCCTCTACGGCAACAAGATATGCCGTTCTTCCATCTTGAGAAGTTCCTGCTACAGTTGCGGGATACGGGTCGTCCACGTTGCTACTGTTCGGATTGCTGCTGCTGTTCGGATTGCTCCATGCGCCGTTTTGCAGGAACCGGTACATACTCGAATTATGAGTAAGGATGGGTGGGGTCGATGTGTTCGAATTGAGATATACATCCGAGCGTATTTTAACGCTCTTGCCTACACTCAATGCGGTTGCCAAAGTAGCGGCTTTTGTACCCGTAACTTGCAACACCCAATGGTTGTCGGCAGATACATAAGGCGCTTCGGTAATTCCTCCCGATCGGCCGTCGATGATATTGGTTATCGTCGCATTTACGAAACCCTTATTGACAAGCATCGGATTGTCGTTCGTTCCGACAATAAACAGGGCGTTTGTTCCAATCCTGTTCGTAAGGTCAGGGCGGGAAGCATGCGGAGTTTTTTGCAAACGCCTCGTGTAAAGGTTTGCGTCATAAGCCGTCGTTGCGGTCAGGCGTGTTATCGTATCGTTTATTGAGTAGTATTCGTAATCCACGCCATCGACCTGTAACTGTCCTTTGAAAGTTTTCGTGTCGAAACTGACACTTTTATCTTCAAAGACGGTAAAGCCCCATTTGTGGTTGGTCAGCCTGTCCCTTACGTCCGGATTATTGATGTAATACGCCTCGCCGTCCTGAATATGAAAACCTCTCAGAATGCCTTCATTGGAATCGAAGTAGCCGGTATTTATTCCCGCAATGATATTCTCTCCCGCACCGCGCTTACGAACGCAGGTTTCGGAGAGCGTTTCGCGAAGGTTTTTGCCATTATTGGAATTACCATTTCCATTCGGATTGGGAATCAGGTCGTTTGAAACAGCAGTCGTAATCTCGACATTCGGATTGGACAGATCAATTTCCAGTACGTATATGTTCTGAGATATGTTTGTGAAAGCGTATTTGTAATATTTGACTCCTGTGTGAAGCGTACTTTGCGTTGCGATTGTCCATTCGTAGTAGGCATCTTTATCATTCGTCAAGCCATTGTCGGCTGCGGAGAAAGGACCATGACACACCGCTCTGCCGTAAGTTGCATCGGGGGCGCTATTCGGATTGTCTTTATAAAGAGTGTAATCCCCGACTTTACCTCCCATCGTACAATCCTTTATTCTGCTTACATTATCATTATATCCGCAAGCCCAACCCGCTCCATGCTTATTTCCGCTTACATCAATAAGGTCGGAGAGGATAATGCCGGTATTCGTACAGTTCGTTATCGGGGATACATTATGACCTACAAATCCTCCGGTACGGCATCCGAGTTGAGAGAATACATTTCCGTTGTTCGTGCAGTAAGAGAGCGTGAAGTTTGCGGCTGTTCCTCCGACCAGACCTCCCATTCTCTTGCGATCGTAAGGAGTGGCATGGGCAGCGAATACGCCGTTAACATCGTCCTGAATCTTTCCGTTATTGGTGCAATAGCTTACTGTACCTGCTGTACCTACTGCTACCAGACCGCCGCCTCGACCGGAAGGGGCGCTTATATCGCCATTGTTTATACAATTATTAATAAGATTAGCTGTGTTTGAGTTCATTGTAGCACAAATACCCGCAACAAGCACACCTCCATTTGCACCATTGCCTGTATTGGCAATCGTTCCGCAGGTTATTGAACCTTCATTTGTTACGCCGTCGGCTACGGTTGCGCCTCCAATTGTACTTCCGTTAATTGTACCTGCAATTCCGCCGATGGAGACCATAATGTTTACGCCGTCGTTACCCGCAAAAGCTAAATCGACGTAGTTCCTTACATTTGTTATGGTTGATGCTGCTGCATATCCGGCGATTGAGCCAACCGTTACACCCTGTACGGCTGTTCCTGTAAGGGTAATTTTACTGTTATCTGTTGCCGTTCCGAGCGTCAGGTTTTTGATTGTTGCGCCGTTGATTGCACCGAACAGTCCGTATGCCACATTGCCGTCGGCTACACCAAAGCTCCACTGAATATTCTTAATGGAGAATCCCTTGCCGTCAAAAATGCCGTCGAAAGCGTTCACGGGTATATAGGTAACTGCTGCATTGGCAGTTGTTGTACTCGGAGTAACTTTTCCTATCGGCGTCCATGACGTTACAGCACTCATATCTATATCGTTGTTCAGCACCACTGCGCCGGATGCATCTCTGAAACGTGCGGTACTCCTGCCCTCATTCACCGCTTGAGCAAAGGCGACCAAATCGTCGGCAGTAGATATACCCGATCCCTGATTAAGACTTGTGCTGAAAAGTATGGGCTTGATTATAATATTGTTTTTAAGGTCGAATATCATTACCATCAAGATTCCTTCTTCAAATCCGGTTGGAAACGTTACGGTAATTTTCCGGTTGGTCGCATCCAAAGAGGCGGAAAGATTGGTGCATTTTACAATATCAACCATAGCATCTGCGGCATTTTTACCTGTAATTGTATAGTTAACAATTATGGGCTGTGCCGGATCGATTACCGAGTGTCTTGCATTTGTTAAAGGCTGTGCTTCTATATCAAAAGCAAGATTGAATGCATCGAACAGTTGCGCCGTAATTGTTGTACCGTTACCGAGCGTTATCACCGCATTGCCATTATCATCTTTCTGAATAGCCAGGATAAGAGAGGCACTCTTGCGCTCTGCTTTTACGTCATTGCCGTTACTGTCCTTGATTTTTGCCCCATTGACAGTCCAATAGCCCTGATCGTCTATGCCTATTACGGGCGTTTTACCGCCGAGAGGTATTTTTTCCCCACTGCCGTCGAGAATCCAGCTTGTCGTACTGCCTACGGTTGACGTCCAATAATAGATGCCTGCGTCAAGTTTTACCCCGATAACCGGAACTTGTACAATATCCCCGTCGGTGGCGATGACGACAGTCTGTTCGACATTGCTGTCGTCTTTGTATGTGACTACGTAATCCCCGTCCGAGTTCTGAGTTATGGAGGTTATTACAGCTCCGTTGACAATTTGCGACAACATGGCCGCCTGATCATTTATATCTCCCATTCGTTTTTGCAGGGAGTCCAAATCGCCCCACATTTTGTCGATGTCGTTCCACAAAGCGGAATCGTCGTAATCGCGACTGCACCCGCTCCATAAAAAAATATTGGATATAACAAATAAGATAACAACAAAGAATTTATACATATTATTTTAATTATTTATTACCAAGATGGATTTTGAGTCAATATATTATTCGAAAGTATTATCTCGGAAGATGGCAGCGGCCACAAGTAATCCCGTTTTTCATCCCATGTGTATTCTACGTTCGGCCAAGCTGTAATATATCCGCTCGCACCGTTTGAAAGGAATATGTCCGAACCGATCTTTTTCTTAACGGGAAGAGTGCTTGTCGGATTGGTTACATATATCTCCACATCGGGGCTTCCATTGCCGGTCATATCGTATAAACCGGGGCCAGGAATATAGCAACCGAAATATTTGTTCGTTTGATTTACAAGTTGTGCGCCTTCATGCCAACGGAACATATCCCATTGGCGTTGTCCTTCCATCGCCATTTCAACGGTTCTTTCCCTTCTTATTTCGAGAATAACGCCGCGGTTAATCGCGTTGCTTTTGTCAATAGTGGGATAGCAAGCCGACAGGAACGGGTCGATATTCGCATTGGCAGTTACAAGGTCAAGATTGGACATCTTAGCCCGGTTGCGTATTTTGTTGACTGATTTAGTAAGATCGTCCTGAGTTATAGTGCCTAATTCTGCTTTTGCCTCGGCATAGTTGAGATATACCTCTGCGGCTCTGAATAAGGGCCAGTCAACATATCCTTTTGATGCACCTCCCTGGGCAGCGTCGGCAACAAATTTAATGGGCTGATAACCCGTCATTGCAAGGAGCGTATTGGGCGATACGTCGGTATTTCCTTTCTGGATATAGCCCGGACATAGAACCGTCTGCGCCATGCGGGGATCACGGTCGGCAGTCTCTTCGAGGTATGTCATTGTCAGATAACCGCTCTTGTCTGTAAATCTCGTACCGTCTTTCATCAGATAATGGTTCATATATCTGCGGGTAAATCCTTGCTGGTTATTTGAAATATTGAACTGAACGCCGTGCGAAATGTTCAGGTCGGTAAAATTATATATCCTTGCAAGCACCACCTCTACGCTTTTGGCGTCGTTGCTGCAAAACAGATCGCGGTAAGGTTCGGCGCCTTCGCTGTAAAGAGCATATCCGCTGTTGTCAATAAAATCTGTTGCCGCATTTGCAGCCAGCGTAAGATATTTGTCGGCGTCGGGAAGTCCGTGATACTTCCTGAAAGTACCCTCATATAATGCTGCACGGGATTTGAGTGCAAGTGCGCTCCATTTCGTTACGGTGGATATGCTTTTTGTCGAAGGCAAGATCGCGATAGCATTATCCAAGTCTTCCATAACCTTATCCATTACAAATCCGCGGTCGTCGCGAACTTTATAGAGCAACTCGTCGTCGGTTGAGTTTAATACCTGATCATACCAGGGTACATTGCCATAGCGTTGCACCTTCTGAAAGTAGAAATAGGCGCGAAAAAAGTAACAGACACCTGTGTATCTGGTTTTTGCGGCATCGTCCTTGCAGTTGTCCATATTTTGCAGGCAGTAGTTTATCGCCCTTAATCTTGTCCACGTCCAGCCGCTCTCATCGGCTGCCGTACGAGTGCCTGAGATTACTGCTCCCATTGTGCGACTTACATTATCGTCTCCGGTTTGACCTGCGGCGGCATCAGCGCCATCCAAAATGGTGTAGAACTGATTAGTCCATAATTCCAACTCCTGGCCGGAACTGAAAAATATCTCGGGACTGATTTTATCTTCCGGCAACAACGTGAGGTCGCAACTGCTCAACAGCGCCAAAAGTAATACGGTTAATATGTGAAAATGTTTCATATACTTTTTGTTTTATTATTTTGAATCATTTTTAATACTATTTAAAAGAGAATTTCTGCTCCGAAAGAGAATATCCTCGAATATGAATATCCCGTACCGCTGTTGTTTACATACGTTCCGGATGTAAAGGCCAATTCGGGATCAATAGTCTTGCTGTATTTTTTCAGTGGTGACCAGTACCATAGATTTTCCCCCGATACGTAAATCCTTATTTTATCAATATATTTTTTAGCGACCGGCAGCGTATAGCCGACAGTTAAATTCTTGAAACGCAGATAGGATACATCCTGCAAGTATCGGTCATTGACCTCTGCAAGCGCACCTCCACTATATGCCTGATAGCCCCGAGGACGTGGAAAATAGGCATTACGATTTTCTTCCGACCAGACGTTGGCGGAAAAATCCTCATGAATGAACGATGTGGATGGGAAAGCATAAGGTCCCCAAAAATCGTATGAAGATTGATCTGCCGCAGGAAACCAGTGCGCTTTTCCTATCCCCTGAAAGAATGTGGACAAATCTATCCCTTTCCAGTTGAAATTGAATCGGAACAAATAGTGATAGCGGGGAACACTGTTGCCGATTATCCGTAAATCGCCGGGATTGTCAACTGTTCCGTCTCCTCTTCCGATAACATTATCGCCGTCAAGGTCAAGAAAATGAACATCGCCCGCCCTTAAACTGTTGAGTCCACTTCCCTTACTGTTATAAACGCGCTGGTTTACAGCCTTGTCATTTATCTGCGCCTGATATTCGGCAGCCTCCTTATCGGTTTTGAAAAGTCCGTCAACACTAAATCCCCAAATCTCGCCGAGCGTCATACCTTCATAATAGCTGCTGATTTGTTTGGTTGGATTATAGTACTTTGTGATTTCGGTTACATAGTCGCCAATTCCAGCTTGAACACCATACCTGAATGGACTTCCCGCCAGTGTGAACCGGTCGTTCCAGTTGACGGAAAACTCATAACCGGCAGTTCTTAAATCCGCGCAATTGGCTTTCGGTGTAGAAGCTCCGTACACAGAAGGTAAGGTCAGCGAAGTGGTAAGCATGTTTTTTGTGTCACGGATATATCCGTCGGCAACTATGCTGAGACGATTGTTTAAAAATCCCCAATCCAAACCGACATCATAAGTTGTTACCGTTTCCCACGTCAGACCCGAAGATATCGGAGCGGAAACGGAAGCATAGTACGCCTTGTTTTTCCCGTCAAATGTATAACTCATTTCATTATCAGTTGTTATTTGGTTAATATAAGCATAGTTGCTTACTTGTTGATTACCGAGACTACCCATTGATACCCTGAGCTTAAAGTTATTCCATACATTGCTCAGCGGTTCGAAAAACGCCTCTTCGCTGATGCGCCATCCTGCGGATGCCGAAGGAAAAGCTGCCCAGCGGTGGTCAGGAGCAAAGCGAGACGATCCATCGCTGCGCATACTGACCTCGAATAGATATTTCCCTTGGTAGTCGTAATTCAGACGACCAAAGAAGCCGAGCGTTTTATAGGCTGATATGGACTGTCCGAGCGTGATAACACCTGTTGCAACGGAAAACGAAGCGAGCGTTTCGTTGAGCAAATCCTTTTGGTATGTGTCAAGTTCCGAAGAACGGTAGCTTATGTAAAGTCTAATATTATGTATAGTCTGCCTGTTTCTGCTCTTAAAGTAGCCTGATAATAAGCAAGATACAAAATTTGCATAGCAGACAGACTTTACATAATAAATCAATACT
>JAITQA010000169.1 GCA_031289145.1 Dysgonamonadaceae bacterium
CAAGTTGTGAGCCGTAGCGAAACCGCCAAACTGACGCAGTATGACGATAATACTTTTGAACAGACGATTGTGGTCAATTCTCCGCAATTATGGTCGCCCGAAACGCCCGCCCTATATACCGCCGAAACGAAATTGTATGACAACGGCGTGTTGAAAGACGTGTTTATCACCCGTTTCGGTATCCGCAAAGTCGAAATAATTCCCGACAAGGGATTGTTCCTCAACGATAAAGAGATTAAATTCCGCGGCGTATGCAATCATCACGACCTCGGTCCTTTGGGTGCGGCTATCAACAAAAGCGCTTTGCGACGACAGCTTGCGATATTGAAGGATATGGGATGCAACGCAATCAGGACGTCGCACAATATGCCTGCGCCCGAACTGGTAGAACTCTGCGACGAAATGGGTTTTATGGTGATGGTAGAAGCCTTCGACGAATGGAAGCAGCCAAAATCGAAAAACGGATACAACATCTATTTCGACGAATGGGCCGAAAAAGATATTGTAAATATGGTGTGGCATTATCGCAACAATCCGTCGGTAGTGATGTGGAGCATCGGCAACGAAGTTCCCGACCAGGCAACTCACGAAGGGATGAAACTCGCGCGTTTTCTGCAAGATATATGTCATCGCGAAGACCCAACCCGCAAAGTTACCATGGGTATCGACCGCGCACAAGTCGCTTTCGACAATCATTTTGCATCAACTATGGACGTGGTCGGATTAAATTACCGGTTACAGTTTTATCAAAAGGCTTACAAGGAGTTAGCTCAACAAATCGTTCTGGGCAGCGAAACAGCTTCGACAATAAGTTCGCGTGGCGTATATCATTTTCCTGTAGTCCGTACTTCGGGCAAGAAAACGGCTGACAGTCAGTGTTCGAGTTATGACAACGGACAACCCGGATGGTCAAATCTTCCGGAAGACGATTGGGTGCAGCATGATGATTATCGCTGGTGTATCGGGGAATTTGTGTGGACGGGGTTCGATTATCTTGGCGAGCCGACGCCTTATTATAATGACTGGCCGAATCACAGTTCGATGTTCGGAATCATTGATTTGGCGGGCATTCCCAAAGACCGTTACTTTCTTTACCGCAGCCATTGGAATCCATCGGCGGAAACGCTTCATATCCTTCCGCACTGGACGTGGCCGGGACGCGAAGGTGAAATAACGCCGGTATTTGTTTACACGAACTACCCTGCTGCCGAATTGTTTATCAACGGAAAAAGTCAGGGACGCATCAGCAAAGACACGACGCTGACTGCTGCCGCCACCGATAACGACGAAGCGGCCAATCAACTGCTGCGTCAACGCCGTTACCGACTGATGTGGATGGATGTGAAATATGAGCCGGGAACGCTTAAAGTCGTGGCTTATGACGCGAACGGTAATGCCGTTGCCGAAAAAGAAGTGCATACCGCCGGAAAACCGCATCATCTCGAACTGACTGCCGACAGAACGGTTATCGACGCCGACGGAAAAGATTTGTCGTTTATCACCGTGAAAGTTGTTGATAAAGACGGGAATCTTTGTCCGGACGCAAATAATACGATTCATTTCAAAACGAGCGGCGCCGGAAGCTATCGCGCAGCAGCAAATGGCGACGCTACGAATATCGAACAGTTTCATCTTCCAGAAATGAGCGTATTTAAAGGACAGTTAGTCGCCATAGTGCAATCGTCGGAATCGTCGGGGAAAATACGGTTTGAAGCGCAAACAAAAGGATTGAAAAAAGCAGCGATAGCACTTGAAAGTCGATGAAAATAATGCAATAGTTTGGTTAAATGCTGTTTTATATATTCATGACAGAGGGTAAAACAATTTTTAAACAAAACAAATAAAAATTCTCTGCAAAAAATATTTGCAAATCAGAAAAAATGTCGTACCTTTGCGGCTCCTATTCCTCAAGGGTATATGTAAGCGAAAGGAAGAAACCTTTCCACCCCCGGAAGTAACCTGTAAACAAAAAAACAGATGTACGTAATCGTAGACATTCAAGGTCAACAATTTAAAGTAGAAAAAGACCAGAAATTATTCGTTCACCATTTGGAAGGTGAATTGGGCGCTGAGGTGGAATTTGAAAAAGTCCTCTTGGTTGATAATGATGGTGAAGTAACAGTGGGCGCTCCTGTGATTGAAGGCGCAAAAGTGGTAGCTGAAATTTTAAATCCTTTGGTTAAAGGAGATAAAGTCCTGATTTTCCACAAAAAGAGAAGAAAAGGACACCGTAAATTGAACGGTCATCGTCAGCAATTCTCTCAGATAGTGATCAAAGATATTCAGTCTTAATTTGTTAAAAAACGCAGAAAAATGGCACACAAAAAAGGAGTCGGTAGCTCAAAGAACGGACGCGAATCGCATAGTAAACGGTTAGGCGTTAAAATTTTTGGCGGCGAAATCTGCAAAGCAGGTAATATTATTATTCGCCAGAGAGGAACCCAGCATCATCCGGGTATCAACGTAGGTATCGGAAGAGACCATACTTTGTATGCACTGATGGATGGAACAGTAGTGTTTAGAAAAAGAAGAAACGACCGGTCTTTTGTTTCAATTGAACCGTTGGTGCAAGCATAGACAGCATAAAATTTCTTTTATTCATAACTTTAATTTTTTTAGCATCCTGAAAATGGATGCTTTTTTGTTTTAAATTTCATCCAAGTTCACCAATTTATTAACGATAGCATAAATCGTTAAACCGGCTGTACTGTGTATTTGCAATTTTGTAGAGATATTCCGGCGATGACTGATTACCGTATGAGAAGAAAGGTGCAATTTATCGGCAATTTGTTTGTTAGTCAAGCCTTTTATTACACAGGCAATGATTTCTTTTTCACGGAAGGTGAGGGATTCCGGTTTGTTTTCTTTTTCCGGTTCAAAGATAAGTTTGGTTAGTTTTTCACTTATCTGATCGGCCGAATCATAGATGGAAATGATTTCGTCATACGCTTTTAACGTGATATTATCTGTAAGGGAATTTTGAAGCGCGACACATTTCATCTGGGGATTGCTTACTTCTTTTCTTAGCTGCTGCAAGGGAAAAATATTCCATACCGAAGGATTTAAAATCAATAAATCAGGCTTTTCCCGGTTTAAGGAAGATTTTAATTGCGCTATATCAGCTATTTCAAAAATATCCATTCTGACGCCATTCATACGGTGTAAGACCGATACGATTCCACTCCGGATAATAATTGAAGGCTCAAGAATGGCAATTTTGACTAAATGATTCATGATGATTTCCGGATTTTATTCTCTAAATCCACTATAGCAGGAAGAAACAGGTATTCTTCTACTGCATTGTGCGAAGCCAAATCTTTTTCGCAATTGAATATATCAAACAAGACGTCGTTAATTTCATGGGTGCTTTGTGCCGGATAATATTTAATCAGAATATTTTTGAATTCAGTCAGCCGCATTTCAATCTGCTCATGCGGCTTACTGAAAACGAGGGAACATTTATTTTTATTTTCAGCTTTCTGCAAGGATTTTACGTAAGGGAAAACTTTCCTGTTTTCATTCATCATGTGATTGTTGACTTCCAAAACAAATTTGTCAAAATACCCTAACACAGCTTTGTTCAAGTTGTCTTCATCCTTATTCAAGACTTTCAATAATTTTTTCCGGATTTCAGGCAAACGATAATTGAGAAAAAAATCGTGCGAGTTATGCAGGTAATCAATCAGCGAATCAATGGAAATATTGGTTTCAAAAGAAAGGGGAATCCGGTTTCCGTTAGCGATAAGATTGATTATAGCAAGGAAAGTATGAACATCTACACCATTCTCCCGACAAACGTCTCCAATCGTTTTTTCTCCAAAACCCAAAGCAATACCGAACCGGCTCATTACCAATAAAGCCGGATAATTTTCGCCAATCAGTTGGCTCATAACATCGGTTTCGCCGTATTTTCCAAATCTGAATTTATTCATTTAAATATGTTAATATGCCATTCATGTTGCAAAGGTAGTGATTATAAGTTGAATCATACTACCTAAAAATAATGTTTTTTATAGCTAAATATAGCAAACAATAGCTATTCCCGATTGTATGCGGGTGCATTGGCAAATAGACCGGAAACAGTTTACCGGCTAAATTCACAGCCACAATATTGTTGGTTATAAAATCCGTTCTCTTTTAGCAGTATACGGCGGCGTTCGCTTAATCCTTCTTTTCGCCAATTTTTTTCAAAAAACGTCAGGCCGGGAAACTGCGATGCCGCCCAATTACCTGCTTGCGCAATCTGTGTAAGGCTTTTCCAACGGGAGGAAGCCAGTGTGGTCGCAAAGGTATCCAATCCGCTTTCAGACGCCAGACGGGCTGTCGCCAATAAACGCAACTGAAAACATTTCAGACAACGCAACCCTCTTTCAGGTTCATTTTCAAGCCCTTTCATATCTTTAAGCCAAAATGCATGGTCATAATCGCCATCAATGATTGCTACTCCTAATGAAGCGGCATAACGGCTACACTCGTTCTTCCGTATTGCATACTCCTCCTCCGGAAAAATGTTCGGATTGAAATAAAACAGAACGGGACGAATGCCTTGTGCAAGTAAATTTTCAATAATTGCTGCGGAACAAGGAGCGCAGCATGTATGTAATAATAATTTTTGCATCGGTTTGAGTTTGAAAATACAAAATTAATTAGTATTTTTGTAAAAAATCCAATTTGTCTTATTAAAATCAATTTTTTAAATCAATTTTTACTAATTATCCTATGGACACAACAAAGATTAAAACAAAATTCCAAGCGTTATTCGGAGAAGGCGGTGCGCTTTACGTTTCTCCCGGTAGAATTAACCTAATCGGCGAACACACCGATTACAACGGAGGGTTTGTCCTTCCCGGCGCCATTGATAAAGCCATGTATTGTGCCATCAAACCCAATGGAACGGATAGCGTAAATGCCTATGCGCTTGACTTGAACGAATCTTCTGCTTTCGGACTGAAAGAAGAAGACAAGCCTGCCGAAGGTTGGGCAAAATTTATTTTTGGCGTTTGCCGTGAAATGATTAAAAAAGGAAAATCCATTCCGGGATTCGATATCGTCATTTCGGGCGATGTTCCGCTGGGAGCAGGCATGTCGTCGTCGGCTGCTTTGGAAAGCGCTGTCGGATTCGCCCTGAACGACCAATACGGTCTGGGATTTTCCCGACAGGAACTGGCCTTGATAGGGCAAGCCACTGAACACAATTACGTAGGCGTAAAATGCGGCATTATGGACCAGTTTGCTTCTTGTCTTGGAAAAGAAGGCGCTTTGATTCGCTTGGACTGCCGTTCTTTGGAATACGAATATGTACCTTTTTCACCCAAGGCTTACCAATTGGTATTGATAAATACTTGCGTAGCGCACAATCTGGCAGTTGGCGGAGAATACAACAAACGCCGCGAATCCTGCGAAAGAGTCGTAGCCGAGATTGCCAAAAACCATCCGGGTGTGAAACTGCTCCGCGATACGAATCTTGACGAGTTGAAAGAAGTAAAAAATAAAGTGGATGAAACGGATTATACCCGCGCAGAATTTGTGATTGAAGAAATACAACGTCTTTTAGACACTTGTGAAGCCCTGAAAAAGGACGATTACGAAACCGTCGGAAAAAAAATGTATGAAACACACGAAGGCCTGAGCAAAAAATATACGGTCAGCTGCCCGGAATTGGATTTCTTGAACGAACAAGCCAAGCAATACGGTGTAACCGGCTCGCGCGTTATGGGTGGTGGTTTCGGCGGTTGCACCATCAATCTGGTAAGGGAAGATAAAAAAGTGGATTTCGTGAAAAAAGCTACCGAAGCTTACGAAAAAACATTCAATATCAAGCCCAAAGTCTACGATGTGGTTATCAAAGACGGTGCAAGGAAAATCTGATTTCAAAGGTTTCCCGAATCGGCGGTAAAAAAACAGGATAAAAGAACATGAAGAAAGGTATAAGAAATAGTATCTTTTATGTAGTAATGCTACTGATTTTCGGTTCCTTGATGTACCTTGTCGTCAAAAAAGGCGATAGTCATCAGGTAATCGGAACGGTAGATGCTGCCTATCATGTTCCGGAAAATTTGCATGAGGGTTTGACTGTTTTTTTCCGCCTGTTTGTCGACCATATTCAGTCGCCATTCGGTATCCTGCTTTTGCAGATTATCACCATTCTTTTCTGTTGCAGGATATTAAGCGGGCTTTTCGTACTAATTAAACAACCGGCTGTGCTCGGGGAAATACTGGCAGGCATTATTTTAGGCCCCTCTATCCTCGGGCACTGGTTTCCGCAAATAGCGGGCTTCGTCTTTCCGGCTGAGTCCTTGGCTAACATGGGATTGCTGAGTCAGTTCGGCTTAATCCTTTTTATGTTTGCCATTGGAATGGAGTTGGATTTTGAGCAAGTAAGCAAAAAGCTGAAAGAAACCATCCTCATCAGTCATGCCAGCACAATCGTTCCTTTCTCTTTGGGGATGCTGGCCGCTTATTTTCTTTATGACAAATATGCCGGGGAGGGTACGCCTTTTCATTCTTTTGCTTTGTTTATCGGCATCGCAATGAGTATTACGGCCTTTCCTGTGTTGGCGCGTATTATTCAGGAAAAAGGACTCACCAAATCACATTTGGGAACCATTTCGCTGGCCAGCGCCGCCAATGGCGATATAACCGCTTGGTGCCTGTTAGCAGTCGTAATTTCTGTGGTACAAGCGGGAAGTTTCCTAAGCGCTGTCTACAATATACTCTTCGCGGCGCTTTATCTATTAGCAATGTTCCTGCTCGTCCGTCCTTTCCTGAAGATGGTCGGTCAAGTATTCCACAATGAAGAGGTTATAGACAAACGTTTGGTCGCTTTTATCTTTTTTATCCTTATCATATCGGCTTTCATGACGGAAATTTTGGGCTTGCATGCCCTGTTCGGCGCATTCATGGCTGGAGTAATCATGCCTGCCGACATCAAATTCAGGAAAATTATGACGGAAAAAGTGGAAGGGGTTTCCCTGTCACTTTTTCTACCTTTATTTTTCGTTTCAACCGGTCTGAAAACAGAAATCGGCTTATTGAATACGCCCGGTTTATGGCTCACTTGCGGCATACTGACCCTGGTAGCTATCATAGGAAAATTTGGCGGGGCTACCCTGTCCGCCCGCTTCGTTGGGGAAAGATGGAAACACAGCCTTTACATAGGCGCATTGATGAATACCCGTGGGCTGATGGAATTGATTGTCTTGACTATCGGGTATGAAATGCACATCCTGCCACCCTCCATTTTCGTGATGCTGGTACTGATGACGCTTGTCACAACTTTCATGACCACGCCTTTGATGACTTTAATTAAAATCTGCTTCCGCGTACACGACAAATTAGTGGAAATGAAAAAATGGGAGCACCCGGAGGGCGTATTCAAAGTATTACTCTCATTTGGTCGCGCCGGAAACGGACAGGTAATGCTCAAAGTTGCCAACCAGATGTTCTCCAAGGGAGATAATAACTTGGAAGTAACTGCTTTGCATTTTACTACCGGAACGGATGTAAACCCTTTGCAAACAGATATTTTCGAAACAGTAAGTTTCAGCCCTATCTTGCAAGAGGCGAAAAAATTAGGTATCAAGATTGATACCCGCTACGAAATATCAAACAATGTAAGCCAGGATATTTCTACCATTACCAACGAGGGCGGTTTCGATTTTCTTTTGGTGGGCGCAGGTATTACATGGAGCAATCTGCCGAATGATATTGCCGCCAATCAATACCGCGATTTAAGGAAGAACCGGCATTTCGTGCCGGAAGGCTGGTTTATCCCCAATGAACTGCTACAAGATAAAACCAAACTGTTTATTCAACAAGCCAACTGCGCCGTAGGGATTTTTGTAAACCGCGATTTTGAAAAAGCAGAAAAAATCATCCTTGTCATTGATTCGAAAGATGATTTGTACCTTTTATCTTATGTGAAAATCCTGTTGAAATCGGCAGGCGGCTCACTTTATATCCTTGACCGTTCTCTGCCGGACAGTCCGGATAAAATTTTTATCACACAAAAATTGAAACAATTTACGGACAGTCAAAAAACAGCCGGGATGTTGGCCGAAAAAGACATCTCAGCCAAATTATTGAAACGGTTCAATTTTATGCTGATTAGTTATTCCACTTGGAACGAAGTTTCCGAACACCGGAAAGAAGCCCTCCAATTAATGCCTTCTACGCTGATTATCAGTAAATAATTTTTATGCTTCCATAGCAATAAACCGAACAATATAGTAATTTTGCACCGGAATTTTAAAATGAATCTTATGAAAATCAAAATGGACACACACGCCTGTAGTGTAAACAAGAAAATTTTATGCTTGTTGCTGGGTTTTACATTGACCGTGCACGTGCATGGAAGAGCTATAAAACCTTTCAACGATGCTTGGTTGTTTAAGAAAGCCGAAAATCTGCCCCAAACCGGTAACGATGCTTGGGAACCTGTATCCATTCCACACACATGGAATGCAACGGATATGCAAGTCAAAAAAAATATCTTTTATGCCGGAGAAGCTTATTACAAAAAGACATATATCCCCGATGAAAGCCTTTCTGACAAGCGTGTGTTTTTGCGTTTCGAGGGTGTAGCGTCCGTAGCGGAGGTATATGTGAACGGGAAACTTGCCGGTAACCACCAGGGCGCTTTTTCCGCTTTTACGGTTGAAATAGGCAAACTGCTGCAATACGGCAAGGAAAATGAAATCTTAGTGAAAGCAAACAACGCTCCGCGACCCGATGTTATCCCGATAAATCACACCCTGTTCGGAGTGTATGGCGGGATGTACCGGCCGGTCGATTTGATAGTTACCGAAAAAATCAATATTGCCGTAACGGACTATGCCTCGCCCGGCGTCTATATCAGCCAGAAAAATGTGTCGCCCCAATCGGCGGATGTGGAGGTGAAAATCAAATTGGAAAACAAAAACAAAGAAGCACGGAATATCCGGATGTTTACCGCTATCTACGAGGCCGATGGCAAACTCAAGGCGAAGCAGGAGTTACCGGTGAAAATCCTGCCACAGGGAAGACAAGTCTTTACCCGCAATTTCAACCTTCGCAATCCGCACTTATGGCAGGGCTTGGACGACCCCTATCTGTATAAGGTAGTTGTACAACTCGAATCGGACGGAAAAATTATCGACGAAATTGTTCAGCCCCTGGGTCTCAGGTATTTTGAATTGAAAGCGGCCGATGGAATGTATCTCAACGGGAAAAAAGTGCCGATGTACGGCGTGTGCCGCCACCAGGATTGGTGGCAGTACGGAACCGCACTGAGTAACGAACAGCATGATGCCGATTTGGCTATAATCAAGGAAATAGGTGCAACCACCATTCGTTTTGCCCATTACCAGCAAGCCGAACGCATCTATGCCCAATGCGACAGCATCGGGTTTATCGTCTGGGCGGAAATACCTTTTGTAAACAGGGTGAGCGGGCAGGAAGCCGGTAATGCCAAACAGCAACTGACCGAACTCATCCGCCAAAACTATAATCACCCGTCTATCTATGTCTGGGGCTTGCACAACGAAGTCTATACCCCCTACGATTATACGGTTGCCTTGACAAGCGAACTGAACGATTTGTCTCAATCGGAAGACCCGTATCGTTATACCGTGTCCGTCAACGGCTATCAGAAAGTAGACCAGGCTTCCAACCTGAATGCCGATATTCAGGGCATCAACCACTATTTCGGCTGGTATGACGGCGAAATAAACGACGTGGAAAAATGGATAACCGGCATGGAAAAAGATTTTCCGGACTACAAAATCATTTTTTCGGAATATGGCGCCGAAGCCAATATTGACCAGCAGGAAGAAGTTGTCGGTGAATTTGGACGCTATTTCTCCCAATTTTATCCGGAAACTTTCGCTACCAAATTTCACGAAAAACAGTGGGGGCATATTTCCAAACATCCTTACCTGCTTGCGTCCTATATCTGGAACACTTTCGACTTCGCTACTCCGGTCAATACGCAAGGTGGCGTAGAGGCACGCAATATGAAGGGATTGGTCACCTTCGACCGGAAGGTAAAAAAGGACCCGTTCTATTGGTACAAAGCCAATTGGAGCAAAGAACCGGTGCTTTACCTGACCCAACGCCGTGCGGTGAACCGTGAAAACGAAGTAACGCCCGTAACGGTTTATTCTAACCGCGGTACTCCGCAACTGTTTGTAAACGGAGCGGAAATAAAAGATTTTTCGAAAGGAACCACCGATGTACATTATATCTTCAACAACGTCAAACTGAAAATCGGAGAAAATAGCCTTACGGCAAGGATTTTATACAAGGGACAAATCCTGGAAGATAAAATCAGTTGGAATTATTCACCGGATAACAAAAACCCGGCAAACGCCCCCGGACAAGGGAAAAACACGGCGGATCATGGGGGGCTTTAAAAACTAAAAATTAAAACTAAAATATATGAAACAGATATGTTTAACAAACACACAAAAGCATGAAAACATTCAGTATGATTATCCTCTCTGTATTTTTGGGATGGAGCGGATTTGCACAAACAATTAAAAAAGAAACTATTCCGTTGAAACACGGTGCACATGGCGGTAAACGTACAGATGCTTTTATGCAGCGCTGGCGTGAATATGGGCTTGGACAATTTATCCATTGGGGCGTGTATGCTATTCCCGGCGGACGATGGGACGGGAAAACCTATACCGGCGCCGCGGAATGGATACGTTCCTGGTCGGAAATGCCTGATGCTGACTATGATAATCTGTATAAACAGTTCAATCCCGTGAATTTCAATGCAGAACAGTGGGCCAAGCAAGCCAAACAAATGGGCGCTAAATACATGATTTTTACTACGAAACACCATGACGGATTTTGTATGTGGCCCAGCAAGTACACTGAGTATACCATTGCTAATACGCCTTACGGAAAGGATATCGTGAAGGAATTGGTCGACGCCTACACCGCAGAGGGCATTGACGTCTATCTCTATTTCTCAATTATCGACTGGAATCATCCGGGATACTATTCCGGCGGAAATATCAACGGTTCTCCTGAAATAAAAAAAGCTTTGCGTGAAGACCCCGTAAATTACAATCCTTTCAAAACAGCGGCGCAACGGGAGAAATACGAAACGTTCAAAGCATTTACTCGCAATCAGTTATTGGAACTTCTGGATAATTATCCGGCCATCAAAGGGCTTTGGTTCGACGGAAGTTGGGATGCTGCCTGGTGCAAAAATGCCGCCTGGGTAGACTCGCTCGGTGTGGAATTACGGGCCAAACATGAAGGTTTGATTATCGGTAGCCGTTTCCGCTCCGATGAGTACGGCAACCGGCATACCGATGCCAACGGCATCCTGATTGACGACTACGACCAGCGTTTCGAACGAAACCTGCCGGCCGACATGGCGGAAACCGGTGGAAACGACTGGGATTGTGTGATGACCATTCCCGAAAACCAGTGGGGTTACCATTCCGACTGGTCGCTAAGTTATGTGAAAACACCTTACGACTTGATAGAAATGGCTGTAAAGGCCAATTCACTGAATGGAAATTTCGTTATCAATTTCGGCCCGGACGGAAAGGGAAACATCCGCAAGGAGGAAACCGATATCGCCCGGAAGGTCGGCGAATGGATGGCTGTCAATGGCGCCGCTATTTACGGTACGCAACATTCGCTTTTGGAAAAACAAGACTGGGGATATGCTACCCAGAACGGCGATACGGTCTATCTGTCGGTATTCAATAAACCCATGAATAATCTGCTGCGGGTGAAAATTCCCAAGAGTAAGACGCGCGACATGGTTTATGTTATCGAAAAGGCCGGATTTTTACCGACAAAAGAACCTGTCCGCATCAATGGTGACGGAAAAGCAGGCAGCTATTACCGCGATAAAACCGGCGCTTCGTATTACGATATCGTTCTCCCCAAGTCAATCCGGGATGCTACTCAACCTTTTGTCATTGTAATTAAACTGAAAGAAGTGGACAAGAAAGACCGGGACGCTTATCAGCAGGCGCTTACTTAGTAAAGATTCAAAAGAAAAAAATATTTGTACATATCAAAAACTTTTTGTAATTTCGCAAAAGTTTAGTTTGTATTGAAAACTTATTGGATATGGAAGAAGAAATTATTGTACGTCAAAAATATTTGGATAAAATAAAACCTTTTATCAGCAAAGGGCTGATTAAGGTTTTGACAGGGCAACGAAGAGTAGGCAAAAGTTATGTTCTGCGGCAGACGATTGACGAAATTAAAAAAATGGATAAATCGGCTAATATATTGTATGTCAACAAAGAAGACTTGGCTTTTGATTTTATAAAAACAGCTGATGACTTAAACAATTATGTGCTGCAAAACACCAAAGATGGCGTTAAAAATTATGTTTTTATTGATGAAATTCAAGATATTGCAGCGTTTGAAAAGGCCTTGCGAAGTTTGCTGCTAAATCCTGCCTACGACTTGTATTGCACAGGCAGCAACGCCCATATTTTGTCGGGTGAACTTTCCACTTTTCTCAGCGGGCGATTTATCGAAATACCGATTTACAGCTTGTCATTCAACGAATTTTGCGAATTTCACAGTTTGGAAAACACAAACGAAACGCTGCAAAAATATCTGAAATTTGGCGGGTTGCCATATTTGAAACATTTGACTTTGGACGATGAAATTGTTTTTAATTATCTGAAAGGCGTTTATAATACAATAATTTACAAGGATTTAATACAAAGATATAAAATCAGAAATGCTGCATTTTTGGAAAACTTGACACGATTTTTGGCCGAAAACACAGGGCATTTGTTTTCGGCCAAAAAAATTAGTGATTACCTGAAATCTCAAAACATAAATATCGCTATTTCGCAGATTATCAACTATATAAATTATCTTACAAATACCTTTCTTATTAAAAAGGTACAAAGAATGGACATTGCGGGCAAAAAGATTTTTGAAATCGGCGAAAAATTTTATTTCGAAGACTTGGGATTACGACATTCAATAAATGGTTTTCGGCAGGCGGATATTGGCAAAATTCTTGAAAATGCAGTGTATAACCATCTGTTAATCAATTGTTACGATGTGAAAATCGGACAGGTTGGAAACCTCGAAATTGACTTTGTAGCGGAGCGTGGCGGCGAAAAACTGTATGTGCAGGTTTGTTATCTTTTGCAAGACGAGAAAACAATTGAACGAGAATTTAGTAATTTACTGAAAATCAATGACAATTATCCCAAAATAGTAGTTTCGATGGACGAATTTTCGGGCAACACCTACGAAGGAATTGCGCATATTCATATTCGTAAATTTTTGTCGGAATAAATAATTCACAAAAAGACAGTGTCTTTGTTCCACGTTTTATACAAAAAGCAATCGGATATTGACAGTTAAGCGGAAAAAGGAAAGCTATATGATAACTGATAATGAAATTCTGGAAAGATTTGAAGTTGATAAAGAGTCGGGCTTTAAACTGCTCTTTGCTGCTTATTATGTTCCGTTATGCCTTTACTCTGTTCAAATAACAGACTCTTTTGAGCAGGCAAAAGACATTGTGCAAGATTTGTTTATCGTTTTCTGGGAAAAGAAATTGTATCAATCCATAAAGACCAATCTCCATAATTATTTGTATAGTTCCGTCAGACATTCATCGCATGCTTTCTTGCAAAAAAATAAATTTATACCGATTCAAGAAATTGAAGAAATAATCCATTTTCCCATGGAAGAGATACAGGATATGGAAGACTTGGAAGAACAGAAGCGCCGGTTGCATGAAGAATTAAAAAAACTATCCGTTCAGGAATATAAAGTGGTAAATGCTATCATCATCCACAGAAAAAAATACAAAGAGGTCGCAGAGGAGATGGGTATATCCGTAAATACGGTAAAAACATACCTATCCCGTGCACTGAAACAACTCCGGGACAGTTCGCCCAAATTGACGCTCCTGTTACTATTGGGGTTTTAAACTTTGCCCTTTTAGCACAACTTTATTTTTTTTAGAAAAAAAACACTGTCATTTGTCACCCATTTTTTAAAAAACCATCTCTTTTAAATAAAACGAACAACAATGAACAGTAGAATCTGGGAACTTATAGATAAATACATCAATCAAAAAATCACGAAAGATGAACGGGAAGAGTTAAAACGGTGGATGAACGAAAGTAATGACCACAAAAACTTTCTCATTACCGTCCTGTCATTATACAAAAAGCACAGGCAACTTTCTTTTCTGGAGGAATTTAATCCTGATTCGGCTTGGGACAATCTCAATAGAAAGATAAAGACAAGGCGTCGCGTTCGGAAACTTATTGCTTATTCTTCTGCCGCTGCCGCCTCCATTTTGCTTCTGCTTGGCATATCGTTCTATTTGTTTACGGGTGCGAAACAAGTTTCTCTTGCCGAAATGTACCCGAATCAGGGAAAAATTCAAGCCGTATTGGCCTTGTCCGATGGCACAAAAATAGATTTACAGGGAGAAAATTCACAGTCGGAATACAATGAAAAAGATGGTACTACTATTGTGACAGACACCACCGGATTACTTTCGTATCAATCCTTAAACTCTGCAAAAATTGACTATTCTTTGGTAAATACAATTGTTGTTCCCCGTGGAGGAGAATATTCTTTAGTCCTTTCAGATGGAACAAAAGTCTATCTGAATGCAGGCTCCGAACTGGAATTTCCGGTGCATTTCTCATCCAAAAGAATCGTAAAGTTGACCGGGGAAGCATATTTTGAAGTAAAAAAAGATACGCATAAACCCTTTATAGTGGAAATAGCAAATCATGCGATTGAGGTTTTAGGAACAAGTTTCAATGTGTCCGCCTATCCGGAGGCTGATTGCTATACAACGCTGGTGGCCGGAACCGTCAAACTCCAAACTTCATCCGATACACGGATACTCTCGCCCAATCAACAAGCCGTAATTAACAAGACAAGCGATGGAATCAGCGTTCGAAATGTAAATGCTTCTATTTATACTTCATGGATAAAAGGCACGTTTGAATTTCAAAATACCCCATTGAGTACCATTGTCGAACAACTTTCCCGTTGGTATGATGTCGATATGCAATTCCAATCGGAAGAACTGAAGCACATACGATTTACAGGCGCCATTTTGCGGAAAAAACCACTCGCTTTCGCAATATCTGCCATCGAAAAAATATCTGATGTGGAATTTAAGAAAACGGACGGAATTGTGATTATTAAATCTTTAGAATAAAAACACATAAACAATTAATAATGAATAGAATAAATGTTTTAAGAACGGGACGAATATTGACCCTTTTGGTTTATCTCATCTTCTTTCAGTATATCTGTTGTATGGCTGCCGACAATAAGATAAACATTAAAGGAGAGCGGATGAAAGTAGAACAGGCATTGGACATGGTCAAAGGACAAACGGGCTTTTACTTCATGTATGAAGAAAATTCAGTGAATAAGAACAAGCTCATTGACTTGAACTTGTCCAATGTCGAGATTCGGCAGGCGATGGATGAAATATCCCGGAAAGCCGACTTTTCGTATGAAATAATGGAGAATTATATTCTGATAAAGAAGCGTTCGAAAAGCAAACCGACCGCTTCAGTCGGCAATACAAAAGCGTCTCCTGAACAAATCGAAAAGACAGAGATTTCCGGAAAAGTAGTCGACAAATCTAATCTTCCCTTACCGGGAACGACTGTCAGGCTACAAGGTACGGATATCTTCACCACTACAAATGCAGAAGGAAAATTTACGCTTGCGGCATCCGATTTGGTAGCGTCGGTCCTCGAATTTTCATTCCTTGGCATGAAAAAACAAACCGTAAGGTACAAAGGAATGTCGATGACCGTCACAATGGAAGAGGAAATAGCAGAAATACAAGAACTCGTTGTGACCGGTATTTTTACAAAAGCCAGGGAAAGCTACACAGGTGCAGTCAGCACAATCACTTCGGATGAATTGTTGCGCGTAGGAAATTCGAATGTCTTAACGCAGATTCGCAACATTGACCCATCGTTCAATTTGCTGGAGAATAATATTTACGGATCCGACCCCAATCGGTTGCCGGATATACAAATGCGCGGCAGCACCAGCTTAACTGTCGGCATGAAAGAATTGCAACAAGACAACCTGTCTCAATCGAACAGTAATTTACCTTTGTTTGTTGTAGATGGATTTACAGCGAGTCTGCAACAGGTTATCGACATGGATGCCTATCTGGTCGAGTCGATTACACTCTTGAAAGACGCCAGTGCAACGGCAATTTATGGGGCGCGGGGCGCAAATGGCGTCGTAGTCGTCACAACAAAAAAACCGGCAGATGGTGCGTTACGCATCACTTATAAAGGAGACCTGAACGTGGAAGCGCCCGATTTGACATCCTATAGTCTGTTGAACGCCCAAGAAAAACTGGAATACGAAGTTTTTGCGGGAATATACGAGCAGGGGACACCCAGCATCAATCAAAAATGGAGGGAATTGTACCAGCAACGGTATGCCGAAGTTGCCAGAGGCGTAGACACTTATTGGTTGAAATATCCTGTCCGTGTAGGCGTCGGAAACAGGCACAGCCTCAGATTTGACGGAGGAGATGACAAATTCAGGTATGCCATGAATTTAAACTACAACAATGTAGTCGGCGCCATGAAAGGCTCAAATCGCACCACGGTTTCCGGAAGCATGTTTTTGCAATACCGTTATAAAAATTTCACATTCCGGAATGAGTTGCTCACCACTTTCAACCAGGCAGGCAACTCACCTTACGGCTCTTTTTCGCAATATACGCTCTTAAATCCTTACTGGACTCCTTATGATGAAGCAGGTAATTTGAAAAAAATGTTGGAGAATCGTACTTCTCCGGAAGTATATCGCCAAGGAAACCCCTTGTATGATGCCGAATTACCATATCTCAATGAGAACAAATACGACCAATTCAGGGATAATTTCGCAATGGAATGGCGCTTCTCGCCTGACTTCACAGCAAGAGGGCGTTTGTCTATAACCAAACAAACAGGACGATCGGATATTTACACTTCTGCCAAACACAGCATGTTTGAAGGAGAAGACTACACAGGTGAGAATTATGCACGAAGAGGATCTTACCGTTATGGCACAGACTATCTATTTATGTATGAAGCAGATATAACCATCAACTACAGCAAGGTATTGCAAGATAAACACACGATATACGCCGGAATGAATTATAGTGTTTCCGAAGAAAAAACAGAGTCGCACACGATTTCTGCAGAAGGATATACGGCCACCAATATGTTCCTTTTGGGAATTGCCAACGCTTATGAAAAAAACGGCAAGCCGGTAAGCAGCGAAGGCTTATCCAGACGTCTGGGCGGCTTGTTAAACGTGAACTACACCTACGATAAGCGCTATTTTATAGATATTTCCGGGAAAATGGACGCTTCTTCCAAGTTCGGCACAAATAAACGAACCGCACCCTTCTGGTCTGCCGGTATAGGTTGGAATGTACATCACGAGAAATTCTTAAGTGAAAGTGACTTAATTAATAGCCTACGGCTGAGGTTGTCTTATGGAACAACCGGTTCTCAGAATTTCAGCCCCTATCAAGCCATGACCATTTTCCATTATCTTCCAACCAATTATCGCTATTGGACCGGATTCAGCATGGTTGCACTCGGTAACGAAGATTTGAAATGGCAAAGCACAGGACAAGCGAATATGGGATTCGATGTGGAATTTTGGAACAAGAGAATACGAATCAATTTCGATGTCTATAACAAGGACACCGACAATATGCTGGCTGATATCAATGTTCCGACCGCCAGCGGTTTTAGCAGTTACAAGGCAAATATAGGCAAGGTACGTAACCGGGGATTGGAACTTGCGCTCAATGCCTATCTCCTGAGAAACAGAGAGAAAGGAATAACTTGGTCGATAGGTGGAAATTTGATGCACAACAAGAATACCGTATTAAAAATATCCGATGCATTGGATGCGTTGAACGACGAAATCAATGACAATGACAATGTCAATCCGAGTTTTCTCGTGAAAGAAGGCCAATCGTTGAACACGATTTTTGCCGTACAATCATTGGGAATTGATCCCAGTACCGGAGCGGAAGTCTTACTAAAGAAAGATGGCACAAAAGTGTTTGGCAGCGAATGGAACAGCAATGACAAAGTTCCTTGTGGCGTAGCAGAACCCAAAATATGGGGAACATTCAATACGATGTTCCGGTACAAGAATGTCTCTTTCGATATGGTATTCGGATACAGAGCCGGAGGAGATATCTACAACCAGACATTGGTGGACAAATTAGAAAATGTAGACCCAAGACTGAACGTCGATAAACGCGCCTTTTATGACCGGTGGAAACAACCCGGCGACCAGGCTAAATACAAAGGCGCCAGCTATTTTAAAACTGCTACCGGAGCCTCTTCCCGTTTTGTAATGAGAGAGAATACATTGGAGTGTCGTACGATTAAAGTGTCATACGAATTGGCAAACAATTGGTTGCATAAAACCATGAAAATTGAAAACTTGATGTTGGCTGCCTATACGGAGGATATTTTCCGCTTCTCTACAATTAAGCAGGAAAGAGGAACATCATACCCCTTTTCCCGCAAATATTCGTTAGCGCTAACAGTTCATTTTTAGAATCTTGAATAATTTAAAAAAAGTACACATGAAAAAGTTATTTATATTTCTGTTTATACTTACTTGTCTGGGAATTACCGCATGTAGCGACTGGTTGAACGTCAGCCCCGTGGGAGAGATGAAAGAAACAGACCTTTACGATACGGAGGATGGTTTCAAAAGCGCTTTGACAGGCGTATATATCTCAATGGCTTCATCTTCCCTTTACGGACAACGCATGACCATGGAGATGCCGGAACTGCTGGCACAACACTGGGACGTGGTGTATGCCACTACTTCCGATGCGTATTTGCGCGATTATGATTTTGAGTCGGACGGCGTGAAGTCCATGGTGAGTGAAGTCTGGAAGTCATATTACAATGCCATTGTTGGCCTGAATAGCTTGCTGAATGCCATCGACGCAAAGAAAGGATTATTCACAAACGGCAACTACGAAATGCTCAAAGGAGAAGCTTTGGGATTGCGTGCATTTCTCCATTTCGACATACTGCGTTTCTGGGGGCCGGTACCGACAAATGCAAACGCTGCTGAAATTACAATACCTTATATGGTAGAAGTGACGAAAGAATTGAATAAACTGAAATCAATCTCGTATGGGGAAGCGCTGGCAAAAATAATTGCCGATTTGGATGCGGCGGAAGAGCTGCTGAAGCATGATGACCCTATCCTGACTTATCCCAATGCTATTTTGAATAACGTCGGCGTTACAAGTGGTCCTTACGATGAATTCCATTACTTTCGGCAGAACCGTTTCAACTATTATGCCGTAAAAGCTACGAAAGCAAGGTGTTATCAGTGGATTAACGATAAAGGAAGGGCTTTGGCGTATGCCCAAGAGGTGATTGACGCTGTGTCGTCACAGACAAATGCCAAAGTGTTTCAATTGGCAACAGAAGAGACGGTGGGAGGAAACGCCAACCTTGCGGCAGATTTGTTGATGACGGTAGAGCACATCTTTGCTGTTCACAATCCCCAACTTTCGAAAATTGTAGAACCGTTTTTCAACTTCGGCAATTGTTACCGGGACATTCAGGCCATTGAAGATGCCTATGAATATGCCAAAAATTCCAATGATATTCGTTGCAAAGCAGGACGTTACTGGGAGGATCGATTGGTTATCCGACGACAGAATCTGTTTAAAAAGTACTATAACCCGGATACCCAGGTTTCACAGACGGTGGTGCCATTGATTCGTTTGTCTGAAATGTATTTCATTGCCATGGAATGTGGTAGCTTGCAAGAGGCTAATGCAAAATTCATTGATTTCCGCATTGCACGGATGATGGACGTCGGTTTGGACAACAGTTTACGCTCACGTGATGATGTTGACGCCCGTTTAGAGTTGGAATACCGCAAGGACTTCTACGGGGAAGGGCAGATGTTTTATTTTTACAAACAGCACAACAGGCAGACGATTAGCTGGCCACGTGTGGTCAATAATGTGAAATACAAAATTCCGAAGCCTGAAGAGCAAACCAATTTTGAATAAGCTATAATAATTGAAATTATGAACAGAGTTGTAATATATATCACTTTATGTATGTCCTTTTTAGCGGCATGCAGCGAAAATGAGGTTCCCGGTTATACCGGCGACGATGCGCTCTATTTTTACCGGGGCGCTTACGGTAATGTGAATGTCTATCAGCGAGACAGTATTTTCTTCTCATTCCTGACGCAGGGTGGACTGAAACAGCGCGATACCCTTTATATTGATGTGCGCACAATGGGCATGCCTCAAAACCGGGAGAGGCAAATAGCGATTGAACAGATTAATACCGACAAGGAGGCGACTGCACAAGTGGGCGTACATTATGTCGATTTTCGTGATGAAGAGATGCGGCGGCTTTTGATAATACCGGCCAATGCAGTCAGATACATGATGCCGGTGATTGTGTTGCGCGATGCAAGTTTGCAGCGTGAAATGGTGAGTTTGCAGATTAAGATTATCGAAAACGAAGATTTCAGGGTGGGTATTGACAAACAATCAACTTTCATTCTGAAACTTTCCGACCAACTGTTGCCGTCGACTCATTGGCAACCCGGCTCTTCGAGTGGTTGGGCTACTGTTTTCGGGGCTTACGGTCAGGAAAAACACCGCTTCCTGATAAACTATGTAGGGTTTACCGATTTTGATACGGAACCCTCTTCTTATCCGCTTGCCGTGCGAAGATTCCTCAACGAACAAGCCCGGAAAAAGCTATCTGAGTATAACGAAGCAAATTCCGGGAATGAATTGAAAGAAGCAAACGGTGACAGGGTCGCTTTTCCGGTTATCTAAAACAATACGAAAATGAAATACAATAAATATTTAGCAGTCATTTTGACTACAGTCACTTTTCTATACGCCTGTGTAGACGACAAAGGAAACTATGCTTACCTGGATATGGAAGACATTGTTCCGGCGGAAGTGCATAATATTGAGCCATCATACACCAAGTACATGATGGACACCTTACATATTAGCCCAAGGCTTGCCGACGGTTCAAACGAGGCGGATTACGATTATCTCTGGTATATTTATTCACCGGACATGGCTGTAGATACACTGGGGTATGAAAAAGAACTCTCATATCTCATATCAATTAGTCCCAGAACAAATTACACAATCACTTTCCGGATTACAAACAAGCGGACAGGGGTATTCAATTACCATTATTCCGCCTTGAATGTCATAGCGCCTTTCGACGAAGGATGGTACATCACGAAAGATATTGATAATATGACGGACATTGATATGGTGAAACCTGACGAAACGGTTCTCAAAGACATCCTGAAAAATATCAATGGCCAGGGCGTGCCGGGCGAAGGGGTTCTTTGCGCCGATACCCGGTACATTTCAGTCATGGTACCGCTTGGAAGCAGTACCGGACAGGATACTATCTTAAAAAATCATAATTGTATCTATCTGATGACTCGTTCCACCGTGCAATTGTACGACATCGTTGAGATGAAACTATTGAATAAATTCGGGGATTTGTTCATGGAAGCGCCTACAGCCGCACCGCAAGAACTGAGTTGTACGAGAGACTTCAAAGTGATTGTCAACAACAATGTTCCATACGTGCTTGACACACGCAGCTCTTCCGAGAACATTGGGAAATGGGGAGTTGCGGTTGCCGGCGATGCACAGATTGACCCCACCAATATATGCAGAACTTCTCTCGGTTGTTTCTTGGTTTTTGACAAGAATACCAATTCGCTGAAAATGCTCAACACCTTGACCAACACTTTCGGCGCCTTGGGCAATGCCGGTCTGTATCCTTGCAACAACATGGACTACAATATGGTTTTCATGCGCGAAAAAGTGGGGATGATGCAAGGAGGCGTAAGTATTATGAAGAAAAAAAATACGGAAGAGTATTACGGATTCACAATCAAGGGATACAATGGGGGCGGTCTATGGGAAATTCCCGGAATGCCTGCCATGCTCTACACAAATCCGATTCAGAACTGCGTCCGTATCCCGGATGGGTCAAAAGTGCTTGATGCCAAGATTTACGGGACACACAATAACATGGATATGATTTACTTCTCGAAAGGCGACAACGAAGTGTGGTGCTACAATCTCACCAGCCCCAGGGAGGATAGGATTGTCTCTTTCCCGGCCGGTGAAACGGTGACGTATATCAACTCGGTGGTGAAATACATCAATGGAGGCGAGGAGTGGTATTTTGCAGTACTGACCGTCAAGGATGGGAAATGGAAGTTCTATCTCCATAATTTCCAGCCTTCATCTCAATTAGTTGTTCCGGAACCTGTTGCGGTCTATTCCGGAGAGGGTACTCCCCGTCATGTTCATTACCGGTCATTAACATCTACGACCAGTTTTTGATGTTTCCATCTAAGCACATACTGATGAGAGGCCTATTAATAAATATACTGGCGCTGTTTGTGTTAAGCAACTGCTATGCCGACAATATTTCTATTGTAACGGGAACATGGAACAGTGAAAACACAAAAAAAGTGAGCCTGTTCACGGTAGAACGCGGTGTGCTGAAAGAGATTGCATCGTCCGTGTTAACCCCCGACAACAAGTTCTATTTTGCTTTGGCTCCGGAGCAAGAAGGATTTTATGTAATTGGCATAATGCCGGAAACAGCGACGTACAAACAGGTTTTTTACCTGAAATCCGGTGACCGGCTGAATGTGATTTTTGAAGGAAAAAGCTACCTGCTGACAGGCGTTAATACGCCGGAAAATAAAGAAATGGAAAAGTGGCATAATTATCTGTTCCCGGTCGAAGACAAAGCAAACTATGTCTATGGTAGCAGTACTTATATTGATTTTTTTCCGCTGTTTGAAGAAAAATTGAAAGCTTTGGCATTTTACGGGCAAGCACACACGGAGAACCCAACTTTCAACAAGGCTTTTGAGGATTTCAAGCAATTTGACATTCTCCATAAAGCCTTGCGTTTCATCACGACGCCACGTTCGATTTATCCTCAGAACGAAGATTTTCCGGAATATTACAAGCATATAGATATAACCGGCCTGACGGCTACCGGAGCTTTGATGCAATATCCTTATGGAAGAGATATATTGCTGATGATAAGTGCACACTTGGCAAATCTAAATCCCGGCAAATATACCGATGCGCAAAAACGTGAACTTCGCAGCAAGACAGGTCTGTTGAATGTATATTTGCCCCAAATGGTCAATGACACGATTAAAGGAGAATTTGTTCTTCAAAACATGCACTTCATAAAAACTTATGAAGACTTTCTTGATTTTGAAAATCAGTACGGCAAATATTTAGTAACCGACGACCAAAAAGCGCGTTTGAAAGATGTGATTGCGACGGTAGTAAAAAACACGAAAGGCGAAATTGCAATAGATTTCAGTTTCCCGGATAAAGAAGGTAAAGCAACAGCCTTGTCCGATTTCAAAGGAAAGGTGGTGTATATTGATGTTTGGGCTACGTGGTGCGGGCCATGTATAAAAGAGATTCCATACATCAAAAATTTGGAAGCGGAATATCATGGGAAAAACATTGTTTTCCTGAGCATTTCGGTGGATAACGAGAAAGACCGGCAAAAATGGGCGGACTTCATACAAAAAGAGGAACTGAAAGGCATACAATTGTTTGCCGGGTCCAAAAGTAAGGATATCTTAGGCCCCTACAAGATAAAAGACATCCCCAGATTTATATTGGTTGGAAAAGACGGGAAACTGATTACGGCAGAAGCGCCACGTCCGTCTTCTTCCGAAATCAGAAGTTTGCTGAACATTTCATTTTAAATTGATTATCCCCGATTTGGAAAATTTAAGCGAAGCGCCGGTATTGTCGCCATAGATTTTGCCTTTGTCCAAAGCGAATTGAAGACCTATCTTCCATCCGGTAAAATGTTTTGGTTCGTAAAGACATTCTATCAGCGTGGAGAAATTATCTTTCCGATCCAGAAACGGGCTGCTCATGGTTCCCCATGATTGCATGGCCGTGAAAAGCATACGGTAAGAAAACGATGGGATTATCTTTCCCTCCAAGCCCAGATGAATGGATTTTATGCGATTATTTTTGAAAGCGAACGATCCGTCGGCATTGTATTCGGGAGAGGTCAACAGCGGATTACCCAAGCCTCTTCCAAAATACGACCATCCGGTAATATAAGCAAAGTTATTGTAATAATTATCGGATCCTCCTCCTCTTACAGGAAGACTTGGGTCGTAACCCAAAAAATGCATCGGCCCGCTCTGATTGGTTGTTTGAAGAAATTCTACCAGCACTTTTTGCACATACGGCCAATTAAAAAACGACATTGAGCCACCCCAGATACCATCGCGCCAATTGGCATATTCCACGCCCGACTTGTCTTCGAAATAATGCTGTTTATACAATGTGGTCTGAAAATCTCCCGTTTGATACGCCAATCCGGCATACATGGTTCCGGCATGATTGCCCAATACATTGATTTGGTCGCCGACATTGGCATTTTCATTTCCCTCTTTTCCCAACACAACCCGTATAAAATCCTTGAAGGAGTCCGGCTGATAGCCAAAGTCCTGTGCCGAAGTCCATCCGCCCCATTGTACGCCATGTTCTAATCCAAAAGTAAAAGACATCGGAAACTTTTTATGCGAATCTTCCAATTTGAAATACAAAGATTTATGATGCCACAAAACGTCTTTTACATAGCTTCCGTTTTCTGTTTTTACACGGAGTATATATTCATTATCCAATGATTTACCGACTGCAAAATCTGCTTTGAACTGCAAAAGTCCCTTTGTAAAAGGAAGCCTTGTAAATTCGGGAATATTGATATTGATTTCCGGAATAGGACGCGCATTGCCGGAATAAAGCAAATCGCCCTGACTTAAACTTTTCGCTAATGGAGAACGGTTCGGCTCCCGCATCCCAAGCGTCAGGTGTATTTCCCGGAAAGAAACATCGGCAAACAATTGATGCAACCAAGCGGAAGAAGTATGATTCGCAGCCGTAATACCATCTATTCCGGCATTGAAAGTTATAGCTTTGCCAAAAGAATGACGCCAAGCCAGATTGCCCCTCAGATAGGCATTATCCGGCTTCAGGGGAACTATACCATAGGTATTACTTGTTAACCAGAAAGGCGTATAAGCTCCTGCACCGAACGACCCGAAAGCATCTAAACGGTAGTCAATCTTTTCTTGTGCATGCAATTGCAAAGAAATGAAAAGCAGTAAAGTGTAAGAACTTTTTTTCAGTATTTCACCCATTATTGTCTATATCATCTTGTTTTTTTATGGCGGCAAAGATACTACTTTTTATGACACTAAAAAAACATAAGCTATTTGGTGTATGACTTGTTTTTTTATAATATGTCAAAATACAAATTATTATTTCCAATCTATCAAAAAGCCGCAATACATAGACAAAATACAAATTTTTGTGTGAATGTATTTGTAAATATTCTTTCCGTTTTTCCCGAAAATGTCTTGGAATAAAGTGTTTTTGAATATACTTTTGTAAAATAAAATTTTATGACTATTGTCTTGCAAACATCAAAGGAATGGTGTCTATCATAGAATCAAAACTACAGAACTAATTATAAAATATAGAATATAAAATGAAACACGTAAGCATTATTTTTTTATTTTGTCTCTTGTCAGTGTCTGTGTTTTCACAAACGAGTACACAAGGAACCGATTTTTGGGTGGCGTTCGGAAAACCTGAAAGCCCCGATACGACCAGAAGTATGCAAATACGGATTGTAGCATCCAAAACCACTGTAGTAAAATGGATATTTACCGCTAATCCCGGTCTGAACTTTCAGGATACCATCCCGGCAGGCGGCGTTCATACGAAAAAATTAAGTATGGATGAAAAAAAAGCAGTTCATACGCCTCATTACGGCGACACAAAGAACTCGCTCCACCTGCAAACCGACGAACCCGTATCGGTGTATGCCATAACGCAACGGGCTACCTCTACGGATGCAACAAATATTTTGCCTGTAAGCGATTTAGGTATGGATTATTACCACATTTCATACGTCCCGGATTTCGATGATGGTTTTGTAGCGGTTGCAATCGAAGATAATACGTATATTTATCAGGACGGAAAGCAGCTTGGCAATGTAATGCTTGCTGGAGACGTATTGGGCTATTATTACGGACCGACAGACAAAACCGGTATGCATATTACTTCCAATAAGCCGATTGCTTATTTTGTGGCAAATGACGCGGTCACTGTTCCGACCGGTATAAATTCCGCGGATTGTCTGTATCAGCAAATGATGCCGGTTCATACATGGGGAACGCATTTTTTAGTTCCCGTTAGCGAGCAGGGAGTAACCCGGACACGTGTGGTTGCTTCGCAGGATAAAACCACCTTCACGCAAGTAAGGAGAGATGATCAAGATAAGCTGGTAATAGACACATTGACGCTGGATGCAGGAAAATTTGCGGAATGGGAAACCCTGTCGAAGGAAAAAGGCTGTTTTATCAGTTCCGATAAACCGGTAGGCGTTGTTTCCTTTTTGGTCGGAATATATCATTCTTTGCTTGAAAAAAAGATGGGAGACCCGTCTATGACTTGGATTCCGCCGGTGGAGCAAACTATCGACAGCGTCAGCATTGCCCCATTCATCCCAAAAGGTAAGTCGGTGTTGAAGGAGCATCACGCCATGATTATCACGCCTACGGCAACCCGCGACCAAACAACGCTGTCGTTAGGCGGCTCCGTGCCGGCGGCTTTATCAGGAGGAAAATGGACTACTTCCCACGCGGACTATTCTTACTATTCTCTCCAATTAACCGACTCGATTGATTCTTATTTGTTTGCCAATCCGAAGGGACTGACGGTATTGGGATACGGATTGGGTGACGCCGAATCGTATTACTACCTGGCTGGAGCTGCCGCCCGCAACCTCAATGCCAACTTCTTTGTAAATGATATTCCTTACCAGGAGATTGAGGGACGGGAGTTTTGCGACACGCTATCCTTCCGTATCCGAAGCGAGATATCATACGTTATGAGTGCCGCTCCCGGTTTTTTGACTTGGTGGATTGATGGAGATGAGCAACTTCAGGCAAGAGATCAAAGGGAATGGGTCTGGGATAAAAACCTGATCCCCGGCGAACATACCATCACAATGGAAATAGTGGATGCATCGGGCAAAAGATTTTCGTTTTCAACGCACATTATACTCTGCGGGTCTTATTCGCCAAACTATAAAATTCCTGTCAATCCGCAGATAAAAGCAGGATATTAACGTATAAAAGTTACAAATTATTAAAATTTTGAATGATGATATTGAAAAAAAATCGTATTGACGGAAACAAATTCATGTTTATTCCAGTAATCATGTTTTGTTTTCTGTGTCCCAAATTAAGCGCACAAGTAACAATAGGTTCATTTATAGAGCCTGAAAAGGCTGCTTTACTTGATATGAAAGATAAAGCGGCGGACAGCATCAATGAAACGGCAAACAGGGGCGGACTGGGACTTCCGCGCGTACGTTTAGTCAACCGGAATACGCTGGAACCTTTTATTCCGGTAACCGATCAGGACTGGATCGCCAACGCGAACAAGCTGAAGGAACACCATGCGGGATTGATGGTTTATAATATCAATGTGCCGCCGGTAAAGGATGATAGCAAGGCGGACGAAATGTTCCGGCAAGGTATCTATATCTGGAACGGGGAACGTTGGAAAGAAGCCCAATTCGGCAAAGAATCTTTTTTCCCTTTGCCGCTGTTCAATTTGGATTTGACAAAAGGAGAACATTCCATCAATTTGTACAAAGAATACGACACGCAATTTTCCAAATCCGGACGTTTGTATGCTGCCGATGAATTGGACTATGTAGTCACTTTTTGCGATACTACCGTATTGAAAATAGATTCGATAGGAGTGAAAAACGACTTGTATTATACAGTCAAAGAAACTCCGTTTGCGAGTCCTACTCCGGCGGTGTTTGTTAATGTGGAATTGGTGGTGAAGTGAAAACTAAAAACGAAAAAGTAAGAACTAAGAATTAAGAATATGAAAAGAATTAGATTAAGACAGATGGTGGCCGTTTTGTTATTGATGACGGCTTGGAGTAGTTATGAAACCAAAGCTCAAGTGACTGTAGGATCGGATAAATTTCCGGTAAGGGGGGCCTTGTTAGAACTTAAAACCTTGGAGCCTTCCTCCGGTATCCAAAATGTAACTGACGCCGGTAATATAACGGTAGATGCAACCGGAGGCGGTCTGGGATTACCCCGTGTACAATTAGCAGACAGAGCGACTTTGGAACCGTTTATTCCCACAACGGATTCGGAATGGACATCCGGGACAAGCAAAATCAAGGAACATCATGCAGGCTTGACGGTGTATAACCTTACCGACGATTCTTTGAAAAATCTCCGGCAGGGCGTGTATGTATGGAACGGCGCTAATTGGTCGATGATGGGCGGGAAACGGTATTTTTACATGCCTTCGTTCAACATAGAAGTGAAAGTGGATTCAACATACGAATGTGATTTGTATGAGGAGTATAAACGCCAATTCAAGAAAGCCGACTCCAATTTATTTGTCAGCAACAACAGCGGTCTGAAAACAATATCTTCTTTGGAAAATGGAGATATATATGCAAAAAATGAATTAGATTATGTTGTAACTTATTACGACACAGCTGTCATGGACCAACCGACAATCGCGAATGACGGAAAAATGACATTCAAAGTAACACATGCCAACAGCATTTCTGCCAAAACATTTTTCACGATTCTGCTGCTTGTGAAATAAGAAAAAACAAAGTCCTTAATTTTTTAAAAGACTGCCTCAAAAGATTTTTTCATTCTTTGCTTTAAAAAGGGTTTTTGACTTTTGAGGCAGCTTTTTTTGTGTAGGCGCTGTTTGTAATCAAGTTTGCACTATCGGTTACAAAAACAACAGAATTTATGTAAAAAATAAAACCATTAGTTGGGCGGTAATAACGCGAAGAAACATCGACAAGGGATAAACGGTTGCGTATGCAACGGAAGGTTCATCTCCATTGACCGTTGTATTGGCATAATTGAGCGCCATGGGATTTGCCATACTGCCGCAAAGCATGCCGACATTACCTGCATACTCCAACTTGAAAAAGGTGGAAGCCACATAACCGATTATCACAACAGGGAGAATGGTCAGCAGGAATCCCAATCCAATCCATAACAATCCCTCTCCGCAAAATACAGTCTCAAAAAAATGTGCACCGGAAGCCAGACCCAATCCGGCCAAGTAAATAATAATACCGAATTGGCGCATCATCAGGTTTGCACTCTGCGTTGTGTAAGTCGTGAGATGGAAGCGAGGGCCAAAGGCGCCTACAAGTATCCCTACAATAATCGGCCCGCCTGCAATTCCCAATTTGACGGGGAAGGACATTCCCGGAAGATATATGGGAAAGATACCTAACAGAACGCCTAAAGCAATACCAATAAAAATGGCGAAGAGATTGGGGCTTTCCAAGCGTTTCATCTCGTCTCCCAATATTTTACCGACATTATCAATAGATGCCGATTCTCCGACAATCGTTAACCGGTCGCCAATCTGAAGCCGGAGGTCAGGAGAGGCAAGCAGGTCGATACCTGCCCTGTTTACACGGGTAATATTGATTCCATATAAGTTGCGCAAGCGTAATGCACCTAATTTCATACCATTGATTTTGCTGTGTGTGACGACAATACGCCGGGAAATCAGGTGGCTGTCTATTGCATTCCAATCAATGTCTTCTTTGTTCCAATCGGTATTTTCCTGTTCACCAAAGAGGACTTCGATGCTATTGACGTCATTTTTCCCGGAAATAACCAAAAGGTGGTCACGCTGTTTCAATACCGTATCCGAAGTCGGTATCGTTACCTTTCCTCCTCTCCATATCCGGGAAATAACAAATTGTTTTTCGGTTAATTGCATAACTTCCCGAATTGATTTGTTAAATATGGCCGGATTGATTATCTGAAATTCAGAGACATTGGGTTTGAGCGTTTTTTGTTCGTTTGTTTCATTACCGTTGATTTTCCACATTTTCCGCATCACGGCAATAGCCAGGATTACGCCCACCACCCCCATAGGATAAGCAATGGCACAGGCAAGCGCCATATCGGTGACTCCTCTTGAATTTTCCGGATTAATTTGTAATAAAGCCTGTTGCGCCGCTCCAAGCGCCGGTGTGTTGGTTACCGCGCCCGACAACAATCCCATCATGGTAGGAAGCGAAATGCCGCTTATCCGGTGAAAAAGCAAAGTGAGAATCAAACCAAGCACAATTACGCCTATCGACAAGATATTTAATTCGATACCGCCTTTTTTGAAGGAAGAAAAGAAACTGGGGCCTACTTGCAAGCCCAAAGTGTAAACAAACAGGATTAAACCGAAATTTTCGGCAAAGACCAGCATATCGTTGTTGATAACAATGCCCCAATGACCGGCGATAATCCCTGTGAAAAATACAAAAGTTATTCCGAGCGAAACGCCGAAAAGCCTGATTTTTCCAAGGCTAATACCAATTGCCGAAATGATTGAAATAACAACAACTGCCTGTATAACACTTTGTTCGTAAATAATATCCAATAACCAGTCCATATTCTTGGTTAATTTATCCGGCAAAGGTACGATTTTTTTTACTATATCAACGCCCTACCCGTTCTGTTATCTCAAGTGACGTCGCTCAGGAGAGCGATTCATCTTTGCTTTTATTTGATTTCCGGTATTCTTTTGGCGTTTGGTTCATGCGTTTTGAAAATTCCTTGTAGAAGTGCGACCGGTTGACAAAGCCGCAGCGGTACATTATTTCCTCTACGGTAAGCGTGGTGGTAAGCAAGAGCCGAGAGGCATATTGGATGCGTTGTTCTTTGATGTAGTCTTTCGGCGGCAACAACTCCAGTTCATTGAATTTGCGGTATAATTTCCGGGGGCCTGTTTGCATTGCTTTGGCAAGGTCGTCGGGAGTGAAATTATTGTTGCCGAGGTTGTCCATGATGATTTCCGTTGCTTTTTGCAGGAAATTCTTGTCTTCTTTTTCTATCAGTTGTCCTCCGGCAAAGTTGAAAGCGCTTGCCGACGTGGTGTAATAGGTTTCTATCTTCTTCTTACTTTCTAAAAGATGCTTCACCACGGTTTTCAAGTAATGGATGTCAAACGGCTTGGAAATATAGGCGTCGGCGCCGGATTCGATACCGGCAATCGTATCGGCGCCGGTATTTTTTGCCGACAGAATGACCAGGGGTATGTGCATCGTATGCTTGTTTTGTTTGATTTGCTTGGTCAGGGTGATGCCGTCCACATCGGGCATCATGATGTCGGTAATGATCAGGTCGGGAGCGTCCTGTTTCAGTATTTCCAGTCCTTTTTCCCCATTTTCCGCCGTCCACACGGTATATTCGTCGGCAAAGAGGTCTTTTAGCATCCACAATAATTCCTTGTTATCGTCAATGACCAGAATTTTTGTATGGAACAATGTCCCTGTCCCGCTCACCTGTTTCTTTTCCGGTGTTTGTGTATCCCGGTCGGGAGCAGTCTCCGGAAGCGTATCCGTTTCCAGGCGGGGCAGCGTAATGGTAAAACGTGTGTAACGGTGTTCTTCACTTTCTACTTCGATAACGCCTTGCAGCAGTTCCGTCATACTGTGGCAAATAGCCAGCCCCAGCCCGTTACGCGATGACAGCCCCTTGACCGAATTTTCCGTAATATTATCCAGTACCGTATAACGATTGAATATATGCGGAATGTCGCGCTCGGCGATTCCCTGCCCCGTGTTGTAAACGCTAAGTATAAAATTGTCTTGTGTGATGTTTGCCGACAGCGCTATTTCGCCGCCTTCCGGCGTATATTTAAAGGCATTGGATATTAAATTATTCAGTATTTTTGAGAAACAACTTTCATCGCTGTTCCATTCCATTGAGGCGTCAAAATCCGTGTGGAATTTTATTTTATTGCTTTCTGCCATGTCTGTAAAAGCATCCGTAATTTCTTTCATTACCCTTCCTGCATCCAGATGCGCTATCCGGCATATTTTGTTACCGGTTTCCATGCGGCGGAAATCAATTACTTCCTGAATAAGACTGTTCAAACGTTCCGCATTGGATTTAATCACGCCGGCGTATTTTTTGATGGAACCATCCGTATTTTCGTGTTCGAGAATCTTCATGCAAGGACCATAAATCAATGTGAGCGGCGTACAAAATTCGTGTGTAACATTGGTAAAGAAACGCAGTTTGCTTTCATACATTTCTTCCTTGTATTTTTCGGCCAACTCATGCGCCACCGCCATCTTGCGCTTTTTGTACAATTGTTTGACGTAACAGTACGACGCATAAAACGCCAGCGCCAGCAGCACGCCATAGATGATTTTACTGAACAGCGTCCGGTACCATGGGGGCAATATTCTAATATGCAACGATGTGACAAATTTATCATCGGCATTGTTATATTTCACCAGCAACGTATAATCTCCCGGAGCAATATTGGTAAACGGCGCTTCATTGGAATGGGTATGCATCCACACATCACTGAAATTACTTAATTTATACGAATAGCCGTTATTCTCCCCGTTGATAAAATCCATTGCCACAAATCCTACGGCAAAGAAATTCTGTTTATGCGCAAGTTCTATGCACGGTTGCCCGCGCCGTATTTTCTCAAACCGGTGGATATTATAATCTTCATTGAAGATACGCAGTCCGGTAAAATGGATTTCCGGCACAAAATCTTTGCTGACACCGTTGCTGCTGCGTATCCAGGTGATGCCGTCCACGCCGCCGAAGAAACAGGTGAAATCCGACGTATCGCAAAAGTAGGCATTGTCGCTGTATTCAATGGTTTTCAAACCTGTTTTCAGGTTGAAATTACGGAATGTCCATTTTTGCGGGTCAAAAAGGATAATTCCCGTATTGCTGCTCAACCACAGCCGACCCGATGCGTCTTCCGTAATCCCGTGAATGGTATTGTTCGGCAATCCGTCGCTCTCGCTGATATTGCGGCGCTCAAAGCGCCCGTCATCCGTTACCGTAAGGCGCATCAGCCCGTAACTGGTGCCTATCCAGAATACCTGCCTGCTGTCGCGGTAGATACAAAGTACATCGTTCATGGGAGCAATGCCTCCGTCGTCAAACGTAATATAGTGGCTTTGTTCGGTCCGCGTATTGAAACGGATAGCCCCGTTGCCGCGCATGCCAATCCATACAATAGAGTCGTTTTCGGAATAGAGCGAATAAATTTGATTGTACTGTTGTTTGTACTTTACCTCAAAAGCATATTGCTTGATGTCGTCGGTTTCGAAGCGCCCGTTGCGTTCCCGCAAGCGTATTTTCAGCAATTCGTTCCCCGCGCCCACCCACAGGAGCGTGTCGCCTGCTGCAAACAGGGAATGGACATAGCGTATTTTTACGGAAGTACGGTTCTCTAACGAATGGATTTTATGGTCGTAATAACTGTAATAATCCAGATGAGGGCCGTCCGAGCCAATCCAGAGCGCTTTGCCCGGATGGCAGGCAAAGGCAAAGACGGTATTGTTCGTGAGGGCGTTTGCCGTAGTGTAGTGCACTACATTTTTGGACGTGTAATCCTGTGCCGTCCCGTAGTCCCTGATACGAATGATGCCGTTGTCTTTTGTTCCCATCCACAAATCGCCGGCGTCATCGGTTTGTATGGCGCGTACGGGTCGCTTTTTTTCTATGGGAAGTTGCGACAGCAACAGCCCGTCCAGCGTAGGTTCGTCTTTTGTCAGCGCATATATTCCCTGTCCGTCGGTGCCGACCCACACGATGTCCTGTACCGTGTCTTTCCACAATGAAAACACGCCGCAATTGATATTTACGGCTTCGGGACGGTAGCCGTTGGCGGCCGACAAACGTATCAGCCCGTTTGTTTTGAACCCTGTCAAAATATCGTTTCCATCGTATATGACGGACGAAACAGTCCCGTTCTCTTGAATAACACGGTTGATATTGCCGACAAATCTCTTTTGGTCGCCTGCAATATTATATATGTTACCGGATGCGTCGATGATCAATATACCGCTATCGCTGTCGAAGATATAATCCACAGCATCGGGGTGTTCAAAATCGGGAAGCGTCGTCAGGACAGGGGTGTTCTCCGTCAGGTTTACGGCATATCTTTTCAGTTTCCCCCTGTACGCCATCCAGATAACAGCATTGGCGTCTGTAACCATCCCGCTGACGTCGGTGTTGACAACATCCGGGTCGATGGGCAGGTGCACGAATTTCCTGTCGCGCTTGCTGTACCATGATATGCACCCCTTAACCCCCTGTACATAAAGGTTGTTATGACGGTCTTTGGCAAAGTGCGAATCTTCGTTAAACTCGTGATAGTACTCTTCTACACTGTTGCTGTGTTGCGAAAATTTGTTTAAACCCCATTTGGTGATCAGCCACAGCGTTTCGCCGTCTGTTTCCACAACGCGACGGATCACATTGCTCGACAGGCTGCCGCTGTTATTGACGTCGGGCTTGTAGATATGTATCTCGCGACCGTCGTACATGTTAAGTCCGTCGTAAGTTCCTATCCACAGGAAACGCTTGTTGTCCTGCATCAGGCATATTACGGAACTGTTGGAAAGTCCGTCACGACTGCTGATTTGGCGAAGATTGTCGGCGCGGGAAACTGTCGAGCATACAATAGCGATGAGTAATAATGGAATATGTAATTTCATACAAGTATATTCTTTAGGTCAATGCAAAAATAGTATATTTTTACGAGATATCATTGTCAAATACAAATATTTATTGTATTCATGGCTGCCAAAAGTGTATTGTAAAATAATAGTACTAACTTTGTGTCGACAAAATCGGCGTCTCCTACTCCACCTTTTGTCATTGCGGGCTTGACCCGCCATCCCCTGATAGATTTTCATACGTAAATAACGCATTTTTCCTCTGTTGGAATCAAAGCAATCGCTTTTAAATCTTCTATATAAGAAAACTCTAAATATAAAAGGAATACTGTTAAAGTAAATTATATGTTGCCGTCATTGCGAAGCCGAAGGCTGAAGCAATCTAATTTCTACATCTCTTTCTCCGGTTTGCTTCGGGCTTCGCTCTCGCAAGGACGGAGCAGAAATCCTTAAATTGACGATATTGGGCAGCCTACGCCGAGCGAGGTAAATAATAACCGAAAATAATACTTACTAACACACAAAATATGACAAGTAATACCATATATTTCATGATTTAAGAATAACTTTGCGCCCCAAATATACAATTTATTTCACTAAATGCCAAATTATTTTTGTTAAAAAATAAACAAGCCTCCATAGTAGACATCCAACACCATGTTATGAACACCCTACTTTGCGGGACTTTCAGGTCAAGTGAAATACCTAATAAAGCGAATAACACCTCAAAAAAAGTTTTAGCCCAGATGAAAAGAATCTGTTTTTTTTGTCAAAAGTGTATTCATTTTCGCTATACTCGTTTTTGCATACAGATTTGACAAAAACGGGTACACTTGATTTACTTGCGCTTTCGTATTTTTGTACTCGAAATCACGAAATTCATTCAATGTTAAACAAAAATAAAAAAATGCCAATGAAAAAAGCAATTCAAATCCGTAACGCTACTGTGCATCTGCCAAAGCTGATGACATGGATGTTGGTCTATCTATTTTGCGCTGCGCCTTTATTTGCGCAAACTTCGCGTGTGATAACGGGAACAGTGACCGATGCTTCGGGTGAAACGATGGCCGGCGCCATTGCGAATATTAAGAACACGACCACCGCTACAACGACCGACGTCAAGGGTAAATTTACCCTGACTATCCCCGGAAATGTAGAGAATCCTGTTCTTGTCATTTCCTATTTAGGTTATCTTTCGCAGGAAATGACAGTCGGCAATACCGCCGACTTTAGCATTGTGTTGCAAGAAAATGCGACGATGCTTGACGATGTGGTAGTGGTCGGTTACGGTACGCAAAAGCGGGTAACCATGACCAGCGCAGTATCCACGGTGAAAGGCGGAGAAATAGCCAAACTGCCTGTGCCGCGCGTATCTACCGGTCTCGGCGGTATGGTGTCCGGCGTCGTTACCTTTCAAAGTGGCGGTGCGGCTCCCGGCGCAGATGCCGCGAGTATTTATGTACACGGCGTAACGCCCCTCATATTGGTGGATGGCGTGGATCGTCCCCATGACAGGATAGATACGGAAGACATCGAATCCATCTCCGTCCTGAGAGATGCCGCCGCCGTAGCGCCTTACGGTTTACAGGGCGCCAACGGCGTTATCCTTATTACTAC
>JAITQA010000025.1 GCA_031289145.1 Dysgonamonadaceae bacterium
TTGGCAAAGAAATCCTGAATACGAATTTGTTCCGTGCTGTATAAATAAATGCTGCGGTCGAATCCCGACAAACGCCAGAAATCCTGGTCTTCCAAGTACGAACCGTCGCTCCAGCGATAACCTTCAATAGCCACCGTGTTTTTCCCCTGTTTGATGTAAGGGGTGATGTCAAATTCAGTCGGACTTTTGGTTACCTGGCTATAACCGGCATACTGACCGTTTACCCAGATATACATAGCCGCCAATCCGCTTTCGAAATGCAGATAGACCCGGCGACTATCCCATTCTTTTGAAATATTGAACTCACGGACATAACAGCCGACCGGATTGTCGTTGTGGTCGATGTACGGCGGATTTTTGGGATGCGGATAGGTGGCATTCGTATAAATGGGAACGCCATAGCCTTGCAATTCCCAATTGCCGGGGACTTGTATATCGCCCCATTTACTTACATCATACCCTTCCTTATAAAAACCTTCGGGCTTATCGGCAGGTTTTTTGTGCCAGTTGAATTTCCACGTACCATCCAGGGATTGGTAGAAAGGCGAAGCGGAATAACGGTCTGCAATAGCCTGTTGTTCGTTACTGTACGGCAGCGCGGTGGCGCGTGCCGGTTCTTTGTTGATTCCAAATATTTCGGGATTTTCCCATTCGGGTGTTTGGGCTTGTGCGCCCAGCAGGGTGAAAGTCAGCCCTAAACTAAAAAATATTTTTCTCATTTGTGTTCCTTTTATGTTATTGTTTAAATTAAATTCAGTAAAGATAGATAAAATCTTATTCATTCAAATTGGGATTCCATTGTGTATGCCCTTCCTTAGCCAGCAAGGGAGCGTAGGAAGTCATGCTTACTACATCGCCGTTGCGTTCCACGGCCGTCAGATACAAGGCTTCCGCCAGCGCCGTTTCGAGATTGCGGGGACGGCCGGGCAGATGAGCGGCATATTCGCCCGGATAGACTTTCGCTTTCGAACGGTCATATTTGTCGTAATAATCCTGGTTGTGGATAAACCATACCGGCGACTGGTAATAGTGTTCGTCCACCACCGGCACGCTGAGTTTGGTCGCAAAATCCCAGCCCTCTTGATAGTCGCTTCCCTCGAAAGAAGGACCTGTTGTGCCGATAACTGTTATTTCAGGATACTTTGCTTGGATGGCATTAATAGCATGGGTGTATTTGTCGCCAATGGTATGCCACTGTTTTTGGTCGATGCTCCACGCAAGGTGCAGACCGTTTTTGTTATTGTTTTTTGCTGTTGCAAAGGCTTGGATATATGCCGAATCGGGTTCGTTGGCGAAAGCAAGCTCCACCCGAAAAACCATGAGGCATATAACCGACATTAAAAATATTTTCTTCACGGATTAGATTTTTATTGTATTAAACGAGTTTGCCGGCAATTCAACTGTGAGATACTGTTCCGCTATTTTCAAAGTAACTGTTTTCGCCGCTGTCCGGTAGTTGGCGAGTACGATAATGATAGTGTTTTCCGGCGTTTGAAATGCCAGCAGATTATCATACTCCTCCCCATTTACCGCTTGCACCGGCAATCTCACCGAACCTTTCGGAACGAATGACGTAAGATGTTTATATACGTAATATTCAGGTGTGTAAATAACTTCTTTTGTGTCGCTCATGATACGAATCAATGCGTTTTGTTTCCAGCACCAACCACTGACGCCGTCGTCTTTCAGCGCCATATTCCAGTTCATGTAGGAATTAGCTCCGTCGTTGATGTAGCGTTTCATCAAGTCAAAGGTATGTTCTGCGTCTTTCCAACTGAATTTTCCATTGCCACATTCGCTCTCGGATTGCATCAGCTTCAATTCGGGATATTTGTTCTTTACGAATGAAATTGCATCTCTGCCTTCCCATTGCAAACAAACGCCTTTGATGTATTTTTGGCAATCGGGGTCATTCAACACGGTTTCATAAATAAGGGTATCGGCGGTGTTGAATGTTCCGATATAGAGTTCTACTTCAGGATGCGTTTTTGCCAACTGCGGACCCAAGTATTTCCCGTTGAAATGGGCGATGCTTTTCGGATGCCACGAGCTATTGGGCCATTGGTTGAACGTAAAGGCTTCGTTTTGATACACCACCATCGAAACATCAATACCTTCAGCCTTGTAAGCATCCAGATATTTTGAAAAATAAAGGGCAAAAGCCTGCAAATACTGCGGTTCCTGTATGAACTGGTCGGTATATAACGGCACTTCCTTATCTTTCTGAAGGTCATTACATTCCGCACTCTTGTTGGCATAATGCTTGTTGGTTTTCATCCATGTGGGTGGACTCCATGGCGATGCCCAGATTTTAATAGCAGGATTGATTGCCAATGCAGCTTTTATATAAGGTATCACCGCCTCTTGGTCACGTTCAATGCTGAAATGTTTCATTTCAAAATCGCCATCGACTTCGTCGTAACTGTACCAGTTGCGGGCATAATCATTAGCGCCCATGGGGGTACGGCAAAAATTAAATTTCAGCCCGTCGGCGGAAGGGTCAAACAAATCGTTTAGTATCCGGGTACGGGTTACTTCATCAACTGATTGCAGAGCATCCCAACCCAATTCGTTGAAACAGCCTCCGAAACCATCAATGGTTTGCTGTGGCAGATCAACCTGTATCTCAACGTAACTTTCTTTATCAGTGGCTTTTGCCAGCGAAATGTCAGCTTGTTGCACCCAGCGGTTCTCATCGGTAGTGACAATCCAACTTGCTTTTTTGTTCGTGCAGGAGGATAAAATAAAGATTCCCGCGATAAAAATAAATGTCAATTTCTGTTTCATATCTCTATATAAATGATATTATTTTATTGTATTATTTCAATTTTTAATCGGGGTCGGTCTGGTTGTATCCGCCCGCTTTGTCGTTCTCCACGAACCAGCGAATATCCACTACGATATATTCCCATCCGAATTTTTTTCAGGTGTTCGGCCATGTAGTCGGCATTGGCTTTTACTTCGTGTTCTTCCACGGTAGGGCCGTAGCAGTCCCAACTGTTCCAACCCATCGGCGGAGTTTGTGCCCATTGTTTGAAATTCTGCTGGGCTGAAATGTTTTGAACTAAACAGGTTAAAACAACTGTATAAAGAAAGATTTTTTTATTCATATTACAATGTAACTTTCACCGGTTTAATACTTCCGTCTTCGTTAAACTCCAATCTGTCGATACAGACTTCTCGGTGATATCCTGCGGCGCCACCCATTTTGATTCCGTTCGGACGGTTGAAACGATGATAGACAATATACCATTCGTCCTTGCCGGGTATTTGCAACACGGAATTATGACCTGTTCCATAGACTCCTGTTGAGGGGTCTTTTGACAGTATCAAATTGTCTTTCGGAATGGTTAACGCGCCTGTTGGAGAGCTGGCGGTTGCGTATCTTACCCTGTAGTTTTCGCTTCGGGTATCGTCTTCCGACCAAAGAAAATAATAGACGCCATTCCTGTAAAACACATAAACGCCTTCGCGGAAAGTTGCGTCGGGGGTCATTACTTTGATGGTGTTTTTCTTGATAGATACCATATCCTTATTCAGTTCGGCGACGGCCAAGTATCCGTTTCCCCAATACAGGTAGTTTTTTCCGGTCTTCATGTCGGCGAACACATCCGGGTCAATTTCCTGCCCGCCTTTCACGCCCTCGGGTTTGAAGTTGATAAGCGGGTTGCCTGAATCGGTGAACGGTCCGGCAGGGTCATCGGCAACCGCTACGCCTATTTTTTGCGCCGCTGTGAAATAATAGTAATATTTGAATTCGCCTTTCACATTCTTTTCGATGATGCAGGGCGCCCAGGCGTTCCGGTCAGCCCATGCCACGTCTTTCTTCAAATCAAGAATAACGCCTTCGTCTTTCCATTCCTTCAGGTTTTCAGATGAGAATGTTTTGAAATAATATCCTCCCCAGTCGACGAAGCCGTCGCTTGTCGGGTAGAGATAATATTTACCGGTTTTGTTTGAATAAAGAATTTCAGGGTCGGCATAATATCCTGTCAGTACGGGATTGCGGTCTGACGGCATTTCAAATTCTGCGGGGATACCCCATCGGTCTGTTAGTGTTTTCAATTCCTGCCGGGTTACCGGGATAATTGTTCCGTGGCGAGGGTGAAAATTCATGGAAATCTCATGGTCGAAGACCTTGAATTTATCAAGGTCTTCGCTTTCGCAAAACTCGTAACTCCCTTTCTTGTAAACGTCATACATTAATGTGTAAGTATCACTGTTTATCTGTTTAAATATGCCCGAACCCTCTACCGCTTCTTTGGTCTGCTGCTTGTATCCGGGTTGTTCAATCCATTTTCCTGAAGCGAGGGAATCGGTGATGGCAAGTTTGATGCCGTTGCCGTGTCCTTCGGTTTTGTAGAACAGATAGTACAGGCCGTTTTTATTGACGATGTCTCCGTCGATGCACGACTTCCCGTTTTTGGGTAGAAACAAGGGTTTAGGTTCTCCTTCCAAAGCGGTAAAATCGCTGTTGGCATAAGCGTAATAAATAATGTCTGCACCCTTGCCGTGTTTCATCGACCAATACACCATGTATTTTTTCGCATCGGGGTCGTAGATGGTCTGGGGCGCCCATACTCGTTTCAGGTCTTCCTGTCCGGGACAGGTCTGTTGAATGTTGATGACCGAAGACGACCAGTTGATCAAATCGTCGGATTTGAGTAAAACCATTGCCCGGTTCGAATCCCAGCCTTTGGAGGAGGTCATATCGGTAAGGGCCATGTAAAAACCTTTTCCGTCTTCGCGGCGCAGGATATGCGGGTCGCGAACGCCGCCTGTCGAACTGATGGTTTTGGAATCAATCACCGGCTGATTATCATTCAAAGCCAGAAAATGGTATCCGTCCCGACTGACAGCGTAACAAACGGCTTCGTCTGTTAGGCTGTTGCCTTTGAAATAGGTAAACAAATAACCTGCATAGTCTTTCTCTGCTGGGGCAGACTTGTAGTCCTGCGCATGTAAACCAAAACAGAAGCAGATTGTTAGCAGTAATAATGCAGCGTATTTCATCTTTAATTTAGTTTAATTTCTACCTGTTTGCCCTTATACGAAACTATTTTATCGATTGTCGCGGACGGCTCCACTCCTGTGCCTTTTCCGGGCGATACCAATACAATATTGAATTTACGCGATTTCAACATGCCGGGAAATGTTCCCTGCCTGTCGGCAATGGTCAATGTTTTGCTTTTATCGTTCCAACGGAATTGAATGGTTGAAAAAATGCCTTGTTCGTAATTGTAATTATCGTTTTCGTCTTCATATAAAGTAAATTCACCATCGTTTCCAGCATAGATACGGATTTCGAGATTATCCCATTTCTTCTCGGTAGCGTACTGTACTTTTTGCCCGAAGGGAATAATCGAACCGGCTTTTACGAAGAGTGGAATAATATCTATTGGGACTTCCTTTTTCAGGGTCTGTCCTCCGGGAAAGGTTTCGCCCGTCCAAAAATCGACCCATGCCGTTCCTTTGGGAAGATATACGTCTTGCATTTTGATTCGGCTAAAATTTTCTTTCGGGTTTTTCCATTTCTCACCTTCTCCGCTTACATACAAAGGGTCGGTAACGGGCGTTACGAGAAATGATTTTCCAAACAGGTATTGATTGCCGATAGTGTGTACTTTCGGGTCGTCGTTATAATCCATAAACAAAGCCCGCAGAAACGAGCCTGCCCCGTGGGTTACGTCCCATGCCGTAGCATACAGATAGGGCAACAAGCGATAACGCAGATTGATATATTTATCTTCGGCGTCATACACCCAATCGCCTTTTTTACCAAAATTGTAAATTTCTTTTTTCACACCACTGCCATGACTGCGTTGCATCGGTGTAAATGTGCCGAACTGAAACCATCGGGTATAAAGCTCGTGGTAGGCTTTATTCGCAACACCGCCTTCGTAATCCGACAAAAAGAAGCCGCCAATATCCGTATTCCAGTAGGGAATACCACTGAGCGAGAAGTTTAATCCGGTGGGTATCTGTTTCTTTAGTGTTCCCCATGTAGATTGCACATCGCCCGACCAGGTGTTTGCACCATAGCGTTGCTGACCGGCAAAAGCGCAACGGGTAAGTAGATAAACTCGCTGTTTAGACGTCACGGCGCGTTGGTGTTCGTAAACGCCTTTGTTTGTCATCAGCGGAAAGGCATTGACCACGCTGCGGTAGCTGCCCATAGCTGTGGGTATGTCAAAATCTTTTTCCTGTACTTCTAAATGGTCGGGTTCGGTGGAATCCAACCACCAAGCATCAATACCTTTGGAGAATAATCCTTTGTTCAGATAATCCCAGTAAATTTCGCGGGCTTGCGGGTTGTAGGCATCGTAAGCTTTTACGCCCGAAGGGAAATTCATATCGGGAGGCCAGCTGTCTTTGGCAGAAGGCGGCCAAGTGGCAAAGTCGAATAGCGCATTGATTTTTTGCAGGTCGCTATACTGTTTTGTGTCAGGACCAAATGAAGCCCAAACAGATATCATCATGTGCGCATTTTTCTTGTGCACAAGGTCAATCATTTCCTGCGGATTGGGAAACTGCGGATTTTCGAAATTCATCGAATTCCAGTTGGTATTATCTCCCCAGTATTGCCAATCTTGAATAATACCGTCCAACGGCACGCCCAGTTCCCGGTATTTGTCCACCACGTCCATTGTTTCCTGTTGGCTTTTGTAACGTTCGCGCGATTGCCAAAAGCCATACGTCCACAACGGAAACAGCGGCGCCTGTCCGGTTAAGTCGCGTAGCTGCGCCATTACGCCGTCAGCAGTTTTGCCGTACATGAAATAGTAGTCGGAGCATTCGCCCACTTCCGATTCAAGCGACATTTCCTGCGGATTGTCGTTATAAGTCGTTGGTGAATAATTATCCCAAAAAATGCCGTAGCCTTTTACCGATTGTAGAACCGGAACGGAAGCATACAACGCACGTTGGCGCATAAAAACTTTGGTATTGCGTTGGCTCAAGTTATCCGTTTGCTGCTGACCTAAACCGTAAACGGCTTCGTTTGGGTCTAACAGGAACGCCTGACGGACGGTAAAGGTTTGTTTTCCGACATCATTGAACGGGGTAAACTGCGTGCCGTAATCTTTTTCGGTAAACAGCGCCCGCCCGCCCAAATCGAAATACGAGACCCGTCCGGTGGCAAGATTAAATTCGACCCGCAGCGCAGCGCTTTCAAGGCTTACCACATTGTCTGTTTGCCGAATGTCTATGCTTAGCTGTTCTGGCGTTTTGACAACCGAAAGGCTCTCTTTCCGATAGATTTGCCCTTTGGGCGATTTTACTATTCGTACAATAGACGGTGCAAAAAATTGAATTTCAACATTCATTGCCTGTGCCGCCGCCGTTAAACCGCCTGTGGTTTGTTGATAATTTTGGGCTATCACAAATTGTCCGAGAAGGAAGCAAATCAAGAATAAAATGTATTTGTTCTTATGTGTCATAATTTATTGTTTTATAATTTATTAGCATATATCTTTTTAGTTTTTAGTTTTTTTCACTCGAATCCTGTCGCCCGAATCATCCACTTCAAAAAGGTGCGGAATGCGAATTGTACGCCCATGTTCATCTATGCGATGGCTGTGAATGGACATCAGCAGCTTTCCCTCGAAGGTACGAAACAACATACCGTGTCCGAAGTCAGGCGGAGTGAGCGGCTCACGTTCTTGTGTCCAATTGCCGCTTAACTTGCCATTGTCGGAATAGGCAACGCCCTGCGTATAAATATCATGTACCCAGCTTGTCCAGATAATACCCAATTTGCCTGTCTGTGTGCGGAACACATAAGGGCCATCGGTAACTCGGTTGGGCACATCGTCCCTTTCGGCTATCTTTTCCCTGCTCCACGGCGATTCAGAGGCGAAGAACAGCACCTTGCGATTGCCTGCTGCGCCGCTCAAATCGGGCTTTAGCGGAATAATTTCTACTGTTCCGTTCCAATTTTGCAGCCATTCGTGGCAGTAAAGCATGTAGGGCTGCCCGTCTTCTACCCAGAGCGTAGCATCAAGTGTGGGCATATCGGCGGGCAGGTAGGTAGGTTCATTCATCGGAACATACTTCCCGTCGGGTTTGTCGCTGACTAAAATGTGGCAAGCGCGGCGTTCAATGGCGGTTCCTTTGATAGTGTCAATTTTGACATCTCGGTTGGTAAAGGTAGCGAAATAGTAGTATTTTCCGTTGTATTTGTGGATTTCGGCAGCCCAAATCATCGGGCGTTTACCCATCCACGAGTTTGTGTCGGTTTCCACCACCCAAAACGGACCTGTCCAAAGGCGCAAATCCTTACTCTTCCAAACCGTACCGCCTGTGCCTGTCATAAAGTAGGTTTTCGAGTCATTGTCAGCAAAAATAAACGGGTCGCTCAATTGGATGGAATCAAGCGGAACGTCGGTGCGAACCGGAAAACGTTGCGCCTGCAAATTTATAAACGCAGAAGCGTAAAGGCAGATAGTGATATACAGTATTTTTTTCATTGTTTGTATTTGTTTAGTTTATTTTATTGTTTTCATGTCGTATATTAGCCGTTTGGCAATAATCCCTAATTGATTAAAATCACTCCTCCATTGCTTTGAATTTCAATGATAAGTTCGTTTTTTTTGTTCAATAATACTTGTTCCATATTTGGCATCAGATTTTTCAAATCCGAGTATTTTGTTATTTTTCCTTTCAAAAAATCAAGTTTCAAAGTCAGTTTTTTCGTTTCTTTCTCGGCGTTAATGGCGGCAATGTACCATTTTACGCCGTTGCGCCGCGCCAAAACAACATATTTTCCCGGATAGCCGTCGATAAAAATAGTTTCATCCCAAGTGGTAGGAACGGTTTTCATAAAATCAATTTCAAAAGCGGGAACATCAGTCAGGTTGTTCGGTGTGAGTGCAAACATTTGCACAGGATTTTGAAACAATATAGCCGTTGCCAACTCAAAAATATCGCCTGTAAGACGCACCGTGCCGCCATTATTGCCACGATTGAGGCGCTTATTCAACAGCACGCCGCCAAACTCCATACTGCCAACCGTATTTCGTATGAAGGGATGCAAGCAGGCATTGAATGCTTCATTGTTACAAAAATGCTGTTGAAAAATCAAGTTTTCGGAAGCCAACACCGCCTCGCTGCCCACATAATTGGGGTACATTTGTTCCCAACCGCGCGGTAACGTTGCGCCGTGAAAAATACACATCAAGCCGTAGTCGTTGGCATCGCTGAGAATAGCTTCATAAAGCCGCATTGTTTCTTGTTTATCGCCGCCAAAAAAATCGACTTTTATACCTTTTACACCCATTTTTTGCAGCCACGCCATTTCCTTTTTGCGCTCTATGGCAGTGTTCATTTTGCCTTTCGGTCCTTGTGGGGCATCGTTCCAAAATCCGTTGGAATTGTACCAAACAAAGGGCGCTATTCCTTTATTTATTGCATATTGCAACAGTTCTTCCATTTTTTCGTAACCGATTTGTTTATCCCAAAGCCCGTCAATTAACACAAATTCCCAACCCAAATCGGCGGCAAGGTTGATATAAGTTTTTTGGTCATCAAAGTTAATGCTGTTATCTTGCCACAAAATCCAACTCCACGTGCCACGCCCGAATTTGTACTCAAATTTCGGCTCGTAAAGCGGCTCAACCAAGTCGAACATTACAGTTGTTTCCACAATTGGTTTCAGATTATCGGCAATGGTTATGGTGCGCCACGGCGTTTGTGCGGGCAGCAACATTGACGGCGCAAGGTTGCCAATGCCATTATTTTCGAGCGGTTGAGGAAAAGCGATTGTGTAAAGTCCATCAGCGTTGCCTTCGCTTAGGTGCGAGCCGCAATATTTTGAGGAAACGCCGCTTTCGGAAATCAAAAGCCACACCTGCGCGGGCGTTTTGAACAGACAAGGAAAGGTGTATCCTGCACCGTATTTTGAGGGCGTTCCGATTAGTTCGTCGGCATTGTATTCTTCCTCATAAGAGGGTTTAGAGCGTTTCCATCCGCTGCCGGGCAATGCCTGCGGGGTAAGAAAAGCAGTTGTGCCGACAGGAAAACGAAATCCCGAAAGTTCGCTTTCTACCGTGATATTTGCAGTTTCAGTTGCTTGCGGCAGGCGATAACAAAATGCCACATTGTTGTTGCTCACGCAAAAAACAATATCGATACGCTGTTTTTGCTCATTCTCAAACGAACAAATCATTTCAGCAGCGTTGTAGTGAATTTTGCTGTGTTTGGCACGGTTGAGCGTATAGTGTTTGTTGATTACCTGTGTTTTATGCGAAATGAATTTCAGATTTTTGCTGAAATCGCCCCATACCGTTACCAATCCCAGCGGCGAATTTTTCAAAACGTCAATTCCCTTATAATTCACTGTGTAATACGCACTTCCGCCGTCATTTTCCATAGTGACTGACAGCAAATTATCGGGGCTAACGATGGAAATGTTTTGCGCTTGCGTTTGCAAATTTATTGCCGCAAAGGCGCAAAGGCATAGAGTTGTAATAAGGATTTTTCTGTTCATTGTTTATGAATAATTTATGTAAATCACATTAAAATCACCGTTCAGACACTTTGTCTTTCCATACTTTCATTTTCCCCACTCCACGGTTCGACCACGCATAATAGGGAATTAATTTGTATTCATTTTCACCCGATTGCTCGTGGATAACATTTATTCCGTTCAATAATCCGGGTTGCCATTCGACGGTGAAGTTAGCAAGGGGATTCATCCCCTTGTCATTGTCAAATGCCGCCGGATTGTCCGTTTCCTCCATGCAGTACACCAGTGGTCCGTATTCGACGGCGTACTTATTCCTGTTGTCGGCTACCTGTTCGCCGGCTACTACCCTGCGTGCTTCCCACGGCAAAAATAGCTCGACAAAATCATCAGCCGTCCATCTCCTTGTTACTTCTACATAACCGTTTTTCAGTGTTCTATCCGCATCGTCTCCATTCAGCAGTACCTTGTAAGAACCTATCGGCTCGTCAAGACAGGAATACAACGACCCCGGCGTAACCTTGTTCTGCGCCCATCCCGGAACACGGATTTTCAACGTGAACGGCGACTGCGTCTTTACATCAACAATGCGAATCTTTACCTTGCCTGTCCACGGATAATCCGTTTCCTGTTCAATCTTTACGGTCTGGTTGCCAAGCTGAATTTCCGCCTTGTTCGACACAAAGAGATTGGCATACAGCGTGTCTTGCTGCACGGCATAAATCAAATTCGGAATGTAGGGAATAAAACGAATCAGGTTGGTGGGGCAGCACGAACAGTCGAACCATGCTTGACGGGTACAAGCGCCTTGATTGAACGCATATTTGCCGTCGGCTTCCAATGGATTGGGATAAAAAAATTCCGTTCCTTCGAGTGAAATTCCGGCTATCACTCCATTGTACAACATCCGTTCGAGGACGTCGAAATATTGTGCCTCGCCTGTCAGACGAAACATTCTTTCTGCCCAGTAAACGCCGCCGATAGCCGCGCAGGTTTCGCTGTATGCCGTCAGGTTGGGCAGTTCGTAGTTGTCGCCAAAGGCTTCACCTGCATGTCGCGCACCCAATCCGCCGGTGAGATACATTTTTTTACCGCTCATATTGTCCCAAAGTTTGCGTATGGCGCTGAGATAGGCAGCATCGCCGTACAGGGCGGCAATATCGGTCATGGCGGCATACATATAAACGGCTCTGACAGCATGTCCGACCACTTCGTCCTGCTGTGTAACCGGCAAATGGTCTTGACTGTATGTTCCGCGAACTTTACGGCGCAAGGTATCGCCCCGCAGGTCGAGGAATTTCTTTGCCAGATGCAGATAAGCCTTGTTGTCGGTGATTTGGTAGAGCTTAATCAAACCCGTTTCCACGATTTGGTGTCCGGGAACTTCGTAGTTGGCAGAGTCGCCGAATACTT
>JAITQA010000068.1 GCA_031289145.1 Dysgonamonadaceae bacterium
TGAGAATACATAAAGTCGTAAAAAAACCGGATATTGTCATTTTTTCTTGATTCTTCCAGAGCGACAAAATATTCTTTCTTATCTTCTTGAAAAATAACTGCTAACGGTAGTTTATGATAAGCTAAAATATAATTCATCAGCAAGCGGGAAACACGACCGTTACCGTCTGCAAACGGGTGAATACTAACAAGTCCGAAATGAGCGTCGAAAGAAAGATTATAGACGTCTATCTGCGTTGTAACCGAATCAATTTTCGTATTTAATTCGTCGCATAGAGTTTTCACCTGCGATGGAACTTTTTGATAATCGGAAAAATATCTTGTCCCTACGTAAACCATGGATTTACGCCAGTCTCCCAACGCGGAATTGTATGTTCCGGCGATAGAATTGATTTCTCCGCCGGTTGTTTTCATCACCAAAGCACTTATTTTCCGAATCATTTCCGGAGTAAATTTCTCTTTTTTCGACGCCATTTTTATTGTTTCGAGCAAAGCGGCATGATGGTCTTTAACCATATTATGGTCATTGATTGGCTTTCCTTTTGCCGTAATGCCTTCGGTCAATAACAATCGCGTTTCGTCTTCGGTCAACGACGAGCCTTCAATTGCTGTTGAATGATGCGAAATAAGAATATTCATAAAGAATTAGGAATTAGGAACGACAAATTGAGAATCTGGAATTAGGAATTTTGCGACTGCACAGAAATTCCTAATTCCTAATTCTTAATTCTTAATTCCTAATTCTCTTTTATGTTAGGTTTTTCGAGACCGTATCCATATTTTTTATCGGCTTCTTTCAGTTTGAATGCCAAGAATATGGAAATGATACCACAAACGACCAACAGGAGAATCGGTATAGTATAATCGTAAACGGCTGTACCGTTTTTAATTGCCTGCAATTTATCATGATTCACAAAATCAAGCAATGCGCCTATGCCCCAGAAAAAGACGAGTAATCCCCAATTTTGCACTGTAAACATTGTTGAATAAGCTGTACCAAGTCTGTTTTCGGGAACGATTTTTGCTACCGATGGCCACATCGCCGCCGGAACTAAAGAAAATGCTATTCCTAAACTTAATAACCCGATATATCCCAAAATTACGCTATTGAAAACGGATAGGGACAAGTGCGCGAAAATCAGCAAAAACGAACCTAATATCATTAATGAGGCTGCTTTTCCTTTTTTGTCAACTATGCTACCGAAAACAGGCGTGAAAATAATTGTACCTAACGGAATTAACGAAGTTGTTTTCTGACCGTTCTGCAACCAGACTTCAAAAACATCTTTGAGCATGTATATATAGCCGGAAAATAACAGTAATATTATGAGACGTCCGCTCAATCTCGCTTTTTTACTTTTTAATGTTGGCGGAATTGTTGAAAAACAGATTGCAAATAGAAATAATCCTACGAAAACCAGTGAATTGCCTAATGCTGCGCTTCCTCCGACAATTACAGCCGCACTTTCCGGCAATACGGAAGTAAATCCGAATTTATTGACCAACAGACCGGAAGCATATTGTATAAATGGAAATACTGCGGCATAAAATACTACGCATAACAAGGTTATATAAACAAATGTGGAATTTTTGACCAATTTCAGCAAATCCGATATTTTAAACTCTTCCTCGTCGGCTTTGTTTGCTGCTCCGGCGTTTTGTTTATCTAATTTCACATCGAAAAAGAGATAAATCACAAACATAATTAATGTCAATCCCAACAATGAAGCTGCAAAACCGATAGCCGTAGAAGATGTTCCGGCAGCAATATCAGGAGAAACAGCGATACCCATTGCCGAGCCTAATCGCCCGAATCCCATGTTTATAGCCATAGCCAATGCAAGGTCGTAACCTTTATACCATTTCACGATTGTCCGGGTTGCAACAACACAAACCACCTCAAGTCCCGATCCAAACATCATACGACCGATACCCATCATCCATATTTTTGTACTTGGGTCACTGCCAAAAGTATTTATCGAAGCTAAGTAAACAACTAACCCTCCGAAAGTTGCCAATCCACCAAAAATAAGCCCTGCCAGACGAATACCCCATTTATCGAGAATAATTCCTCCGACAATAATCATACCAAAGACATTAGCTATGGTGGTCATGCCGATTATCCGTCCGAATTGTTCACTCGTATAGCCGTATTCGGTAGATAAAAGCTCTTGCATACCTCCCATAAAGTCTTGAAACCAATAGGTTGCAAATGTTAGTCCGCTTAATAATATCAAAGCGATCCATCTCATCAAAGCGCTGTCGCGTAAAGTTTTATTTGAATTCATATCAAAAATTATTTTAAATTATTTAATTATTGTTTCATCTCTGTTTGGGCCTACGGATACGATTTTCACCGGAACGCCTGTTTCGGTTTCGATAAACCGTATATATTCAAGAAGTTCAGCCGGAAGCGCCTCGAAATTCCGAATTGCGGATATTGATGTTTGCCATCCTTTAAATTCCTTATATACAGGTTTTATAGAATCTTTCAGTTCGTAAGGAAATTCGCTTGTTTCCACTCCGTC
>JAITQA010000096.1 GCA_031289145.1 Dysgonamonadaceae bacterium
TCCGCCATTGATTCCCGACTGAAAGGGAGGGGTTTTGGAGGTAATAACCACTTCGCTCAAAACATTCGATTCTTTCATTGGAATATCTCCTAAAGCAACCGGATTTGCAGCTACATCAACGGAAATAAGTTTGGTTTCAAAACCGATATACGATGCTTTCAGCAAATATTTGCCACTACTCACGTTGTCGAATTGAAATAGACCGCCTTCGCCACTGGTCGTCCCTGAAACAAAAGCCGAATCAGGCAATGACAATAACAGTATATTGGCGTACGCCAAAGAGGTTCCTGTTGATTCCTCTATTATCTTCCCGGAAACAGGGACGGCGGCTTTTGCTGTAAAGGCAAGTGTTAAAGCAACAACAACATAAATAATTCTCCCATTCATCATATTTTGTTATAAATCTTCATTTAACAATTCCGGAATCCGTATCTGAATTGTTCAGTTTTTTAGAACCGGATTGGTGTTTCCTTCCATATTCTATACTCCATGAAAAATTAACCAATAGCATTTGTGCATTTTCCCGAATATAAGTCCATGATTTGGAATAAGTAATATCCGAGATCACTTCACTACCTGCTTTCCATCCATCACTTGAATAGGGATAAAGCATAGATAAACCAACGCGGCAATTTTTTATAGTATAAAATAAACCTATGTTATTTGATGCCTCTCCCATATTGATCGTTTCTCCATAAAGTGAATTTTCTCTCGTGCTAATACTGGTATAAAATATCCAATTTTTGTAATATGCCTGAATGCCAACTGCACCATACCAATTCGTATATTGGTGATAATAATTATTACCTTCACTTAAATAGCGATTCATTCCTCCCTGAGCAATAATAGAAACAATGTCCTTTATCGGACCATACTGAATGGATGCTTCCGTTGCGAAATGTTGGTATTTTTTCTGATTATTCTGTGTGTAGATAAAAGTGCTTGCCGCAGTATTATCTTCCCGCAAAATTTCGTCCATAATAGGATTTTTGTAATAATTGTAAGTCCCATACAATCCGCCCGTGAAAAGTTTTTTCTGATATTGATAGGTGATTCGATTTCTGTATCTTCTGTAAGGTTTCAAATTCGGGTTTCCACTATTAATCCGGAAATCATCCAAATCTTGCCGGACATTGCTCAGACCGGATAATGACGGAAGGAGAGGGATAATAGAGAATTGATACCGTAAAGAAGACGCATTGGTGAGTAAATAAGATAAACTCAAATTAGGCTGAATGGTATAAAAAGTATATCCTTCCTTGGTTTCGCGAAACAAAGAACGGGATATTCCGATACCGAGTAAATAATTTACACTTTTTAATTTCCCTTGTATCTGTGAATAGGCATACAGTGATGCGTTATGGAGATTAGCGTCTGTATTTGTCGAACCGGTATATTGGTTCTCCGTATAGCTTTGAGAATATTTTAATCCGGATGTCCATTTGAAAGGCGCTAATTCTTTTTCATAAAGTCCTTCTCCAATAAATGAATATTTATTCCCATCGGTTGAGTAGGCGTAAACGGTCGGATTACCTCCGGTTGCCTGCTCAGAATAAGACCGGCTATAATTTGACTGAATAAGCGTTCCCACGGTATTAATGCTTATGCTTTGTTTTTCAGGCAACTGCAATTGATAATACAAATCAAGGGAAGGCATATTATATTCATTTTTTGCCTGCAAATCCGATACAACAGAGGGAATATCCGGGTTTTTATATTCCATGGTATAGTAAAAATCATTGTTGGGCGAATGGTTGATATTGTCCCTGAGAATGGCATTGAATACATATTTTTCCGGTTCGGTTAAATTATAGGAAACTTCAAAAGCATGGTCGGCGTATCCGAACGCTCTACCGGCGCCATTCAGGGTTCGTTCCATTTCATAATTGGGAAAAAGATATTTTTCTTCTTTGTCTGAAAACCTGTTCTTGTAATTCCGGTAATTGAGATAATAATCGAATCCGAAAACCGATTTTTTATTGTTTGCTCGAATACTTAATCCATCGTTACCAAAACCTACAAACGGGGCATTCTGTAGATCAATACCGATGGATACGCCCGTCTCCAATTGTTTGACGATAAAATTGACAATGGCGCTAACGCCTTCGTCGGCATACCGGACTCCCGGATCATCAATATACTCTACGCGCAATACATCAGCAGGACGGATGGCCTTTACCTGAGCCACAGACGCCCGTATATTGTTGATTCGCACTTGTACACTTCCGCCGCCTATTGCCGAAATGGCATTTTGTATCGGATCGACATGCAGTCCGGGAATCATCAGATTATTCAACAATTCATAGCCCGAATTGGAGGCTTTTATCTGGTTTTGCCGAGGCAGGATAATTTGCCTGTCTACTTTGTTGATAACGCTGTTTGCCTGAACCACTACTTCGTTGAGCAGCTGAGAATCTTGCTGAAGATATATCTCCTCCATATCAATGGATGCGGATAAATTTTCGAGTTTAATGGTACTGTTCGCATATCCAAGATAAGAAACCGACAACCAATAATCGCCGGGAGCGATAGCCGCTATTGAGAAATCGCCCTTATCATCGGAAGTACCTCCTTTGACAAAGGTAGAATCTTGTTTCAATAATGCTAAAGTGGCATAACTGAGTAATTCTCCGGTTTTGGCATCTACTATTTTCCCTTTAAGCACGATTTGTTGAGAAAATATTTCCAATGCTCCTCCTAATAAAAACATTACTGCGATACTTAATGTTAGATACAATTTTGTTTGCATGTCTAAATTGTTTGTATTTGTAAAAAATTTTTATAAACTATGCATTTAAAAGCGATTTATATCGTCTTGCGCCGCACTGCCGCCACGGTATTTTTTCTTGTAATTATTGAACATATAAGTGATAGACAGCGTGGCATAACGGGTTTCATATTTTTTATCGGTATCCCAACGTAAATTATTCAATTGGATATGGCTTTGTTCTTTTACCCCATTCAAAATATCATAAACCATCAAATTCAGGCGCAAAGCGTTGTCAAAGAATGATTTTCTAAGCCCTAAATCAAGACGTTCATACGCTTTTCCTTTTAAGTAGTATTGCACAACATCACTGCGATAGCTGAAATTGCATGACAACACAATCCCAAGCGGCAATGTAAAATCGTTATATGCCCTGAAAAAATAATTGACTTGATTATATGTTATCTCTTGTCCATCGTAGTATGCAGAAAAGAAGGGTTTACTTGCCGCTGCCGTATAATTCGGCTGCCAAAAAGCAATTTTGGTATTCCAATTGAGCGTCGCATTTAATTCTTGGTATTTGGAAAAATTGGCATACGTGGACAGGACTGCGCTTTCATTTTTTTCCTGTTCCTGAAAGAAAAAAACAATCGGGTTTTTCTCATAAATATAACCAACGTTCAAATAAAACGGTTTCAATATTGCTTGAAAATTCACGTCATAAATATTGGTTTTGCTCAAATACGGATTTCCCCGTTGGAAAACAAAACGATTGACATAGAGCGTATTGCCGTTTAATTCCGAAAATCTGGGTCGTTGAGTGCGTTTGTTGAAAGCCAGACTCAAATCCATATTTTTTATCTGCCTTGAAATAGAAATATTTGGATACCAATCGCTGTATTTTCGATCAATAATTACCGTTTCTGTACTGTCGGTAAACTGCTCGGATGTAAATTCATACCTTAATCCGGCAGCAACATTTATATCTGCAAACTTATGAGAATAACTGATAAATCCGGATGTTTTTTGTTCTTTATTCGTAAAGTTATCATTATCCGTATAACCTTCCGGATTCGACACAAAACCGTTTCCGTAAATATTATTGTATTCTCCGCCAAATTCTATCAATCCGATGGCCGATTGGTAACTGTTGGTTAATTTTCCGGCATACAAATCATAATCGGTCTGACTGAAAGTATTGACAATTCGAGATCCCAAAGTGGCGGTTTCGTCCGAATGTTGTTCCCTGTATTCGTGATTTTTCAGGTAATCAAAATCAAAACGAAGCGAAAAGCAATCGCTGAATTCACCGTTATAAAAGGCATTCACCAAGTGCTGATTGGGGCTTTCCTGTATCAAGGATTTCAAAAGCGATTCTTCGTACCAAACAGTGTTTAAATACGTTGTACTGCTGATTTGGGTAGTATTTTCACGATCCAATGTATAGAATTGATACTGCCCGCCGATGGCGTGTTTGTCGTTCAGCGAATAATCAAACCCGGCAGAGACCTGTTGAGAGTTGTTTGAATAATGATAATCGGGCATAAGGACGTCGTGCTGCCACAAGTCGTTCGTAGTTTTTAGTTGAAAATGGTGATTCTCATCTGATTCCGTTTTATTGTAATTGTGGTAAACGGTTGCGAACAAGTTCAGTTTACCTTTTGTATAGGATATGCTGATATTTTCGTTGTCGCCCAAGTATTTACCTGCTCGGATTCGCTCTGTAACCTGAGCAGAAAATCCATCCATCTTGCTCTTTGTTTTGATAAGCAAAACGGCGCGTCCTTCCGCATCATACTTGGCGCCCGGATTGGTAATCAATTCGACGGTAGATATTTCCGACGATTCCAATCGTTCCAGTTCCTGACTGTCGCGTACTTTGCGATTGTTGATATACACAATAGGAGCGCCTTTGCCGAAAACCGATAGCTTACCATTATCCGCAGTGATACCCGGCATCCGTTGCAGCACGTCGTTCGCCGTACCCACCGAA
>JAITQA010000113.1 GCA_031289145.1 Dysgonamonadaceae bacterium
GCCGCACCGCTCGGATTCCCGTCAGCAGTTACGGTCATACCGGCGACACGTCCCTGCAAAGCTTTTATCGGGTTGTTTTCAGCGGCAGACATCATGTCGGAAACCTTTACTACCGCCACCGCGCCTGTCAAATCGGCTTTTTTCTGAGAGGTATAGCCGGTTACAACTATTTCTCCGAGCAGGGATACATCTTCCGACAATACAATATTAATATTGTCGCCGGATGTTACCGTTTTTTCCTGTGTTGCCATTCCAATCATAGAGAAAACCAGAATCGAAGGCGATTTTGTCAGCTCGATGCTGAAATTTCCGCTAACATCTGAACTTACCCCGTTCGTTGTTCCTTTTTCAAGGATACTTACCCCGGGCAAACCGTCACCGTTTTCGGTAACAGTTCCGGACACCATGTTTGTCTGTGCAAACAGAAGCGAAGGAAGGAAGACCAGAAACAGGGTCGTTAAATTTCGCTTCATCTTACATTTAAAAAATATGTTTCCTTTCATCTGATATAAATATTACGTTGTTAATAAAGATATTTTTATGCAAAGGTAGCGGTAACAGGAAAGAGAGACTGTAAAAAATGATACAATTGTAAGTAAAAATGGTGCATGTTTTTATATTCAACGACAATTATACAGTAGTCTGAGGCTACTGTTTAGCTATATTCACTTAACTCAAAATGATAGACGTATTCCGTGCCGAAGAAAGTAAATCCTTGCTCGATAAAGTAATCAATCATTACAGTCGCCAATTCCTGATTGACGCTTTTGTAATCTGCCGCATCAGTGAGTGAAAGTCGCATTAATCCAAAAATTGCGCTTGTTTGTCGGGATTATACGGTCTTTTAAATTATACAACGGCGAATTTATAGCGCATTTGTTAAGGTTTGTTATAATTTTACATTTAGGCAATCTATACGATAATCACATAATATATTTATATTTTTTTTTGGATTTTTTTTGGATAAATAGAAAAAATGTCTTATCTTCGCCTACTATTTAAGATGTTTTAGACTATTTAGACGTGATGATTTTATATCACCGTATAATATAGGTCAACAAAAATATAACAAAAATTTCATAAGGTTCTAAAAAATATGTTGAATTTAAATCGAAAGTTAAAATTTATGAGAAATTTGATTCTTTTGTTTGCATGCTTTTTTATAAGCATGGGATTGATGGTCGCTCAGAATAAACAAGTTTCGGGAGCTGTGGTAGATGAAACCGGAGGACCTGTTGTTGGTGCGTCTGTGGTGGCCAAAGGGGCGAATGTGGGAGCAAACACCGGTGCGGATGGAAAATTTTCCTTCTCGGTGCCGGTTTCTGTAAACACATTGATTGTGAAGTATATTGGTTATCTGGATGCAGAAATAGCAGCCGCAACGAATGTACAAGTAATCTTGAAAGAAAATGAGGCACTGCTCGATGAAGTCGTTATTACGGCAATGGGTATCAAACGGGATACCCGTGCTTTGGGTTATGCTATCAGTTCGGTAAAAGGCGAAGATATGATTAAAGCCGGCGTGACGGCCAATCCTTTGGCGTCTCTTTATGGAAAAGCGGCCGGCGTAGGCATTCAGGCTACGGCAGCCGGTCCGATGGGTGGTATGCGGATTAATATCCGGGGCGCACAAGGTTTAGAGTCCACTTCAGGTACCCGGCCATTGTTTGTGGTGGACGGCGTGCCGATGTACGACACGGAATCCAGTATGACATCCAGAGGTTATGACCCTTTGAACTCATTCGACTATGGATCGGCCGTAAATGACATCAACGTGGAAGATATTGAGTCGATGGAAATACTGAAAGGCGCTAAAGCATCCGTATTGTATGGAAGCGCCGGCGCAAACGGCGTAGTATTGATTACCACAAAATCCGGCCGGGGTACACGTGGTTTAGGCGTACAGATAGCCTACGGTCAGGAATGGGCTGTGCCTTATACCTTGATTGATTTCCAGAATGAATACGGTTCAGGTACGAACGAATATGCTTTCAGTGAAGATGAAAACGGAAATCGGCGCACCGTAAGCAGCCGATTTAATTTCGGACCCAAATTCGATGGTTCCCCTATTACTTTTTTCGATGGGTCGAGAAGGAAATACGAAGCCTATCCGAACAATTACTTGGATTTGTTCGATACCGGTACCTCGACCAATGTGACGGGAACTATTTCCGGCGGATACGATATGGGCAATATGCGCTTATCTTTAAGCCATTACGACTATTTAGGCCTCATGCCTAATCAGGAACAAAAAAAGAATTCGCTCAGCTTTAACGGACAGATGGAAGTATCCAAATTTGCTAAATTCGAATTTGTTCAGAATCTGGTTAGTAATACCGTTACCAACCGCCCTTCCAATTTGCAGCACTTGATTGCATTCGGCACATTCAACAGGGATTATGATATCAAAGCGGCGATGAATTCCTATAAGGATGAGAAAGGGAATATGTATACTTTGGGACAGTTGGCAAGTATAGATGAAGCCGGTTGGGGGTGGCCGACCGCTTTTACCGATTCCCGCGGTATCGGTTTTTTCAATTTACTCTGGAACACGAACGACAACCGACATGTCGATTCCCGCTTGCACTCCATTACTTCTGCCAAAGCGACTTTTCAGTTTTTACCCTACCTTTCTTTGATTGTCAATGGCGGTTTGGATTATTCCGATACGGATTATACCACAAAAGACAGGGCTTTCCGCCAAGACGAATCAACCGGAAAATATGAAGGCGGCCGTTTTAACTATTCCAGGGAAAGAACGAAAATTCAAAATTATGAAGCCAGCCTGAATTTTGACAATACCTATTTGGAGAAACTGAATGTGATTGCCAGAGTAGGGCCTGCGTATCGAAAAGTTGATTATACGAACGTTGGCGTAGGTACGATGGGCAATTTCAAATTCCCCGACTACTGGTCTTTAAAAAACGGAGATTCCTGGCCCTCGGAATACGACTCGCGTATTGCTGATTACAGTAAAGAAGGAGAGGCCATCTATAGTGTATGGGGACAAACGGAGTTTTCATGGGGCTATGAGTTTATCCTTGAACTTTCGGCAAGAAACGACTGGGCATCCACCCTGCCGAAGGCGAACCGCTCTTATTTTTATCCGGGCGCTGCTTTTATCTGGAATTTTACCGAAACATTTGAAATTCCCCAACTCAGCTTTGGTAAATTGCGGTTGAACTGGGCGGATGTGGGTCGTCCGGCGAACCGCTATTATGCCTTGAGGACTTATACCATGGATGCCTTGCCTGCTCCGAATACGAATATCAACGATGTTACCGGCCCTTCCGATTTGTTTTCGGGAGACCTTAAACCGGAGAGAAGACGGGAGTTTGAGGCCGGATTCGACCTTCGTATGTTGAAAAACCGGATGGAAGTAAATTTCTCTTACTACAACAGTACATTCTATAACCAGATCATGGGCGTACCTTTGTCGGCAGCAACCGGAGCGGAAAGAATCCGTATCAATGCCGGCGAGATCAATAACCAGGGGGTTGAACTGTTCTTAAAAGGCGTATTGATCAAAACAGATCCTTTCCAATGGGAATTATCTGCGACAGCCGCCAGACAATGGGATCAAATCAATAAATTGTATCCGGGAATTACTCAAATCAACGAAAATTCCGGAAACCTGATCCGGAGAAAAGAAGAAGGAAAAAGAATGAACCTGTTGTACATTCAAGATTACCTGAAAGATGAAAAAGGAAACCGGATTGTCACGGATAACGGCTATTACCAATTATCGGACAATCCTGATGATGAAATTTGTGTCGGCAGTACCAATACGGATCTTTACGGTGGTTTAACTTCTAATTTCTACTTGCAGGGCAAATGGGGTATGTTGAACTTTATGGCCGGTTTAGATTATAAAATCGGCGGGAAAGTGCTTTCTTATTCAAATTTCTATTTAGTGGGAAACGGTTTGACGAATGAAACTTTACCCTACCGCGACACGGCTCACGGCGGTTTAACCTGGACGGAAACCTTATCCGACGGAACGACCCGCGAACGGCACGATGGCGTGAAACTGCCGGGCGTAAAATCCGACGGATCGCCTAACGATATTATCATTTCCGCTTACGATTACTATTCTTCTTATATCCATGATATGGGTACAGGCTGGCAACCCGACCTTATTAAAGAAAATAGCTATGTAAAATTCAGAGAAATGGCTTTGTCTTATACTTTTCCGAAACAGTTTTCAGAAAAACTGAAAATACAAAAGCTGACCATGGGTTTGACGGCCAGGAACTTGTTCTATATTTACAAAACCATTCCGAATATAGATGCAGAATCAATGTTAGGTACCGGTAGCGACAGTTGGCGGGAAAATACAAATTATCCTTCCACCCGCAATTACGGTTTTCAGATTAATATCAGTTTTTAATAAATTAAAATGATTATATACACATGAAAAAGATATTTTATTTTTTATTGACAATTTCTTTTCTTCTGACGACAAACTCATGTAATGACGAGTTAGACCGTTTATGGAATAATCCGAATATTTACGCGCCCGAACCGGAAGAAGTCGTTTCGGGATTGTTCACACACATGCAGAAAACCCGTTTCTGGCAAAGAGATTATGGCGAATGGTACTGGCTGAATGATTTCGGTTCTTTTCTCGAACTTTCTCAACTCAGTTCAATGCAGCCTTACAGTGCAGCTTATATTGATCGTTGGGCTGATGACGAATACGGAGATGTAGACCGTTATGTTTCTGCTTGCAATGGCAATACATACGGGCGATTTGGATGGTTCTACACCAATCTTACCAATTATGTGTTGATTCGCGACGAGGTGGCCTCCCTGGAAGCGACCGAATACGATAATTCCGTAATTTATTTCCGGTTAGCTACCATACTAAAAGATGTGATTGCCTTGCAAACGGTGGATTTGTTTAACAGCATTCCTTATTTCGATGCTTTTAAAGGAAGCGAAGGAATATTTTTTGTGCCTTATGATGATCCGATGGAAATTTATAAATCCGTGATTGAGGAATATAAAAGTATTGCAACCGAACTGCCCGGCGTTTACGGTAAAATGTCCGATTTGGCTAAAACAACTTTTGCTACGCAGGACCTTTTCTTTAAAGGCGATATCAATAAATGGGTACAATACATCAATGCCGAAACATTGAAAGCGTCTGTAAGAATTTCCGGCGTTGCGGAAGATTTTGTGAAGCCTTATCTTGCCGAAGCCGTTAAAAATCTTCCGGGTGAAGACTTTACTTTTGCTTGCCCATACTTGAATGCCTGCCGAATCGGCACTTCCGGAAACGGCGGAATTATTCAACGCGGCTTATGGGAAAATTATTATATGATGGCTATCCCCGACGTGTTAATGACCCGGATGAATAGGGGAGATGATAGCTATGATATCAATACCGACGACCCTCGCCTGCCGGTTATTGCTATGGGCTTTACACCCGACGGAACTACCGACAGGGTAGAGTATTACGGTATATCCGGCGACTGGGAAAGAAACCGCTACCTGCGGATAACACTTCCTTCCGGAGGCGGTCGGAAATGGAATGTAACGCCACAGGACAACCCGGCTTATAACGTTTTATATCCGAGTTATTCAATGGATGTAATGGTAAAAGCTTGTCCGTGGACTTTGTACAACCCGATCACCTATATTTTAAGTGAAACGCCGCTTTATATCAATTCTGTTGCGGAAAATGATCTCTTCCTGGCGGAAGTTGCGCTAAAAGGTTTGGCTTCTACCGGAAAAACGGCAAGTGCGCATATCAACGATGCGGTGAAACACTCTGTTGATTTCTGGTATATGATGAATCATGTCCCGAATTATGCAGGAGATATGTCATCGGCTACGGCTGCCATTGTTACTCCCCCAAAACCGGACGCTTCGATTATCAATCGTTATGCGAATACTGTTCAAAGTGAATTTGATGCCGCTTCAGGCGCTGAAGATAAATTGGAAATCCTGATGCAACAAAAATATATCCACATGAATTATTGGGGCGCTTACGAATGTTTTGCTGAATTGCGGCGTACGAGACATCCTAAATTAGAGCCGATTACTTGTGTTGGTTCAAGTAGAACGCTGACAAATCAGACCATGATGTTGGAGCGTTATATACTGCCTCCTTCGGAAAGAACAACCAATTACGATGAATATATCAAAGTGGCGCCCGATGACCATTGGGATAAACCTATTTTCTGGGTGCCTCAGAACAAGATTACAGAAACGTACTTTTTACCCAAAGCCATAAAGAATCCGCTACCGTAATAGCAGATTGCTTGGGTCAGTAATTGTGAAACCCGCATGAAAAAGTAGTGCCGAAAAGCATGAACTTGATGCGGGTTTCATTCATAATTGAGAAGGAATTACACCACTCTGTCCGACTATTATAGCCAAATTATCAAAAAAAATATCAATATCATTGTGAATTTCACTTGCCGTCATCACTGATGCAATTGTTGAACGATTAATTTTCAAATTTGCGCTATCTACATTTTTAATTTGTTCAAAAAGAGAATCCGGATTTTCAAAAAGCAATTTTTTACCATCAATGATAGAAAAAATCTGCGCTTTTACATTTTTTACAAATTCTTCGGAGTGAGTTGCCGTTAAGAATTGAATTTGTGTATGCTGCCGAATATAGTTAAGGATTTGTCGTTGCAGACTGACGTGAAGGTGAGCGTCCGGTTCGTCAAACAATACAGTTGTTGCACCTTTGTATCCGTACATAAATGCTAAAAGAGTAAGTATTTGGTGAAAACCACTTCCGCCTGAAATAATATCAAAAGTTTTTTTGTTTACCTTGTATTCCGACACGATTTCCGTACTAATACCCTTTTCGTATTGAGGCAATAACAGTTCAACATTAAACCATTCTTTGATTTTTTGTTTTATTTCTATCCAATCTTCGTCGTTTTTAATATTTACATGCTCTTGATTTTCATTCTCCCGGTCAATGACACGATAAAGCAAATTGCGCAACACAGAGCCGGGTTGTACTTTTCCTACATTCTGCCGAACATTGCCATCATCCAGCCACTTTTCGTGAGGTTCCAAACCCGAAAAAGGAGGAACATAAACTATATGGGGAAAACTCGGCAAACTGTATTTTTCTTTAAAAAAGTTCCAATTGTCTTGTGGTATTGCAAATACAGATTGTGGCGATTGGTAGCGAATTAAAACACAAAAGTTATGTTCCGTTTTTTGCTCATCATACCAATAGACATCAATTTCTATATAAATGTTTTTATTTGCTTTTTGTTTGTTTCCTAACATTGATATTTTATCTGTCCACAACAAATTAAATTCAGGAAGCGGTAGCGCCGTGAAATTCGGTAAAACTACTTGAATTCCTCTTTTACCATTTGTCTTTTTCGCAATGCTGAACTGGTCAACACAGTATTGCCAGATAGCTAATGCTTGAAGTACCGTACTTTTTCCACTGTTGTTTGCGCCAACAATCAGGTCGAAATTATTGAATAAAAAGGTTTCTTCTTTTACCCTTTTGAAATTTTTCAGAACCAATTTATGTATCATCTCAAACTAAAATTAAAGTTCGTAAATTTTTAATATACTGTTTTAATTCTCAATTATCTCTATTTCATCTTCTGTCAATCCATACAACGCATATACTATTTTATCGAACTCCTTACCCGTTGCAACAATCTGACTGGCAAAGGTATTGATTTTAATAGAATTTATATCACTTTACCAAATATTTGCCCTCAAATTTCCTTATTAATAACCACATTTTCTATTATCAGTCCACGCAAACCTTATCTTGCCGGGACTTCGTCGTAACAAATGGATTCTTTATAGTTGAAGTTTTTGAATTTTCGATAGGCATTGGTTTTTTTAAATAACCATTACTCGGAAATTAATGAAATATGTTGTTAAACATGTTTTATTTTTTGCTTTATTAAAACATAGTTCGTAAATTCGGCCACAAAAAACAGCACAGTATAGTACAGGATAATTATGAAACATTTAATGCAAAAATAACAAATGAAACAGGTATATAAGACTTGCCTACTTTTCTTTATGATATGTTTGACAACACATATTGCAGCGCAACACAGCCATAGTCTTGTCAATACATCACAAAGTCCGTTTGCGAAAATAACAGGTGCAGCGCTCGGTGACGTCCAATGGACACAAGGTTTTTGGGCGGAACGTTTCTCCGTCTGCAAAAATACCATGTCGCCGGAATTATTAAAAACCTATATGGATGAACATATTTCTCATTCGTTCAAGAATTTTGAAATTGCAGCAAAGCGAGATACCGGTTCACATGCAGGCCCTCCTTTTCATGACGGAGATTTATACAAAGCTTTCGAGTCCTTGGCAAGTTTGTATGCCGTGACGGAAGATAAAAGTTTAGACAAGTTGATGGATGAAATTATTGCCGTAGTAGTTGAATCCCAACGTGAAGACGGCTATATCCATTCCCCCGTGGTGATAGAAGAAAGGAGAAATTCGGGTAAAACGCATGCTTTTGACGACCGGCTGAATTTCGAAACATACAATATGGGACATCTGATGACTGCCGCCTGCATACATTACCGGGCAACCGGAAAACGGACATTGCTCAATGTGGCCATTAAAGCAACGGATTATTTATATACATTTTATAAAAAAGCCTCTCCCGAATTAGCCAGAAATGCGATATGTCCCTCGCATTATATGGGGGTGGTGGAAATGTACCGGACGACCCGTAACCCCAAATACCTCGAATTATCGAAAAGTCTTATCGACATCCGGGGGTTGATGGAAAACGGAACGGACGATAACCAGGACAGAGTCCCGTTCCGACAGCAGACAAAAGCCATGGGGCATGCCGTAAGGGCCAATTATCTGTATGCCGGAGTGGCCGATGTATATGCCGAAACCGGCGATACTTCCCTGCTGCATCCGCTGCATAACATCTGGGAAAATATGACCGGCGCTAAAATGTATATCACCGGCGCTTGCGGTGCATTGTACGACGGTGTTTCTCCGGATGGAACTTCTTATGAACCTCCTGTAATACAAAAAGTACACCAGGCATACGGGCGGGATTTTCAACTGCCCAACAAAACGGCGCATAATGAAACCTGCGCCAATATCGGAAATTTATTGTGGAACTGGAGAATGTTTCTCTTGTCGGGAGAAGCCAAATACATGGATGTTGCGGAATTAACCCTGTACAACAGTATCTTATCAGGTGTGAGCTTAGACGGCAAAGATTTTTGTTACACCAATCCGTTAAGTGTCTCAAACGAATTTCCTTACAAACTGAGATGGTCCGGCGGACGCATTCCTTACATAGCGCTTTCCAACTGCTGTCCTCCGAATACGGTGCGCACCCTTTCCGAAGTGCAGAATTACGCTTACGGTTTATCGGACGAGGGCGTTTGGGTAAACCTTTACGGCGGAAACCAACTGAATACTACCTTGAAAAACGGTGGAAAAATTCAATTGCGCCAGACAACGGATTATCCGTGGGACGGCAAGGTCACGATCGTATTTGAGAAAACACCGGAAAAATCTTTTACTGTGTTCTTGCGCATACCCGGCTGGTGTAAGAACGCCAGCATGACCGTCAATGGAATACCTGAAAAACAGCAACTTACTTCCGGAACTTATGCAGGAATCGACCGGAAATGGAAACCCGGAGATAAAATAGAACTCCTTTTGCCGATGGAAGCCCTGCTTTTGACTGCTAATCCTTTGGTTGAGGAGTGCCGAAATCAGGTGGCCGTCAAACGGGGACCGGTCGTTTATTGCATGGAAAGTCCTGATTTTCCTGAAAATAATATTTTTAATGTAACTTTGTCGGCGAATATTCACCTGACTCCAAAGGAAACAAAAATCGGTGACAGCCGGATGATGTTATTGGAAGGAAAAGCCAAAGCGCCCGAAAATACAACTTGGGGGAATATTTTGTACAAAGAAATAAGCGCTGCGGATAAAATTGTTCCGGTACGCTTAATTCCTTATTATGCTTGGGGTAACAGAGGAAAGTCGGAAATGACGGTTTGGATAAATGTATCACGTTAAATTGTAAAAAAGGCATGAAGAAAAATTTTATACTATTACTTCTTTTTTTGAGTATAAACCGTATACCGGCTCAGCAAATAGAAAAATTATGGGCGTCCTCTTCGGAGGAAAGTCGGCCTTGGGTTTTCTGGTATTGGATGCAAGGCGCAGTCAGCAAAGAAGGGATTACGGCTGATTTGGAGGCCATGAAAGAGGTTGGTCTGGGCGGCGCTTACCTGATGCCGATTAAAGGAGCGCCGGAAAAACCGTTTATTACGCCTGTCGTAGAGCAATTAAGTCCGCTCTGGTGGGAAATGGTTGATTTTGCTTTCAAGGAAGCTGACCGTGTCGGGATAAAAATAGGTTTTCATGTTTGTGACGGTTTCGCTTTGGCCGGAGGGCCTTGGATTACACCGGAACGCGCTATGCAGAAAGTTGTATGGAGCCGGACAAACATACAGGGAGGTAAGAAAATAAACCTCCAACTTCCTCAACCGGAAAGTTATAAGGATTATTACGAAGATATAGCCGTGTTTGCCTGTCCTGCTTTACCGGGCGAAGGACTGTCTTCCGAAAAGTTGCAGCCCAAAGTGACCACCAATGTACCGGGTGTTGATGCGCAATTTTTGACGGATATAAATACGAAGGAATCATTTAGCAGTAAAGAACCGTGTTGGATTCTTTTTGCTTTCGACGAACCGTTTACCTGCCGTACCATACAGGTACAGCCTTCCGGACGCAATTTTCAGGCGCAACGGTTTACGGTCGAAGCAGGAGATGACGGCATACATTTCAAAAAGATATCGCAATTGGAAGCGCCTCGGCAAGGTTGGCAAAACGATGATTTTCCGATGACGCATGCGATTCCGCCCACCACCGCCCGTTATTTTCGTTTTTTGTACGATTTGGAAGGAACGGAACCCGGTTCGGAAGATTTGGATGTCGCTAAATGGAAACAATCCTTGAAAATCAAATATATCCGGCTTTCTTCCGAAGCCCGGATTCATCAATATGAAGGCAAAAACGGTTCGGTTTGGCGGGTCAGTCCCCGGACTACTCCTGCGCAAATTCCGGACGAATTGTGTGTGGACAAAAAGAAAATAAAGGACGTTACCCGCTATACGGATAAGTTTGGCCGTTTGCAGTGGGATGCTCCCGAAGGTGAATGGACTATTCTCAGGATGGGTCATACTTCCACCGGACATACCAATGCCACCGGAGGCAAGGGTAGCGGCCTGGAATGTGATAAATTCAATCCCGAAGCCATCCGGCTTCAATTCGATTCATGGTTCGGAAAAGCGTACGAAGTAGCCGGAAAAGACTTGGCTTCCCGTGTGCTGAAAATATTTCATGTGGACAGTTGGGAATGTGGAAGCCAGAACTGGTCGCCCGTTTTCCGGAAAGAATTTAAAAAAAGAAGAGGATACGATATTTATGATTACCTGCCTGTTATGGCCGGAATACCTGTCGGAGACGCTGCAAGTTCTGAAAAAGTGCTGTATGATGTCCGCCAAACGATTGCCGAATTGCTTGTCGATGTGTTCTATAAAACGCTTCAACAAGAGGCGAATGCCAAAGGATGTCTGTTCAGCGCCGAATGTGTGGCGCCTACTATGTTAAGCGATGGAATGATGCACCATAAATACACCGATATTCCGATGGGTGAATTCTGGCTGCAAAGTCCCACTCACGATAAACCGAACGATGTGCTGGATGCTGTTTCCGGTGCGCATATTTATGGGAAAAATATTGTGCAGGCGGAGGGATTTACCCAATTGAGAAGCACGTTTACGGAACATCCTGCGATGTTGAAAACTTTGCAGGACAGGAATTATGCCTTAGGTATCAATCGTTTGTCTTATCATGTTAATGTGCTGAATCCATGGTTAAACAAGCAGCCGGGTATGACACTCGATGGCATCGGACTGTATTTTCAACGCGACCAAACTTGGTGGAAACAGGCAAAAGCCTGGGTGGATTACACTTGGCGTTGTCAGGCTTTGTTGCAGTTCGGAGAACCCGTTGTTGATTTGGCTGTGTTTACAGGCGATGAGTTGCCGCGCAGGGCTATTCTTCCGGACAGATTAGCGCCGTTTATTCCCGGTATTTTCGGTAAGGAAAAAATGGAAAAAGAAAAAATACGTCTGGCCAATGCAGGAACACCGTCTACACAAATGCCCGCAGGCGTAAGCTATTCCGCCAATATTCTTCATGCGGAAGACTGGGTCAATGCTTTGCGGGGATATGCTTACGATAGTTTTAATCCGGATGTTTTGGCTTTGGCAAAAGTTGTTGACAAACAAATTGTTTTGCCTTCCGGAATGAAATACCGGGCGCTCATTGTACCGGGAAAACATCCGATGCAGCCCAATCCGGAGGTAATGACGGAAACGACCCGTAATCAACTCAATCGATTGGCAAAACAGGGTGCAAAATTCATAGAACTGCCCTACACAGCCGAAACATTTGCCTCCTTGGGTATCGAACGCGATTTCGACGTCAGGGAATCAACCGGCGAATATGCCGCAGATATTGCTTATACCCATCGTCGAGACGATACTATTGATATTTATTTTATTTCCAACCAAACCGGGCATACCCGAGAATTGTCCGTTTCCTTGCGCGTGACGGGTAAAATACCCGCATACTGGAATCCGGTAGACGGGCGCATCCGCCTTGCCGAAAATCCGAAAACGGAAAACGGGCGAACAATTCTTTCCTTACAGTTGGATGCCGACGAATCGGTTTTTATCGTTTTGCAAAAACCATCCGGTCAAGCATTACCGGCTACGGCTAAAAAAGGAAATCACTACGAAAAAATCATGGAAATTACGTCTCCCTGGCATGTCCGGTTTGATACTGTTTCGAGAGGACCGGAACAAGCGGTTGTTTTTGAAAAACTTACAGAATGGAACGAACATCCCGACGAACGCATCCGGTATTATTCCGGTACGGCGGTATACACAACTCGTTTCGAATGGGAAAAACAAGCACAAGGGAGTATCTTCATTGAATTGGAAAATATTTACAACATGGCCGGTGTGAAAATCAACGGAACAGACTGTGGAATCCTCTGGACAAAGCCATACCGCTTGGATATTACCAAGGCTTTAAGGCCGGGAAGCAATGTACTCGAAATACAGGTATCCAATACATGGGCAAACCGTATCATGGGTGATGAAAATTTCAATGCGGAAAGTGATGAAAATAAAAAAATATGGACGAATGCCCGCTATCGTTTGGCGGAAAAACGGCTTGTCAAATCCGGATTAACAGGAAAAATAACCCTATTTCACGCACAATGATTATACAAAAAAACAGTAAACAAAGTCTTTTATCCCTGTTGTTGTTCTTTTCACTTTGTACTTGGGGACAACAACCGGATTACAACGTCGTCTGGAATACGCCCAGTCGTAATTCAAGCGAAAGCATGCCTTGTGGCGGTGGCGATATTGGCCTGAATGTTTGGGTAGAAGACGGCGCTATTTTGTTTTATATTGCCCGAAGCGGGACTTTCGATGAGAACAACACTTTGCTGAAACAGGGTCGTATCCGTATCCAATTATCTCCCAATCCTTTCGAAGGGAAAACTTTTCGTCAGGAATTAAATTTGGAAACAGGTTGTGTGACGCTCAGTGCGGAAAACAACGGCTTGTCTGCCGGAATACGCATCTGGGTGGATGTTTTCCATCCGGTGATTCATGTAGAGGTAGAGAATAACAGGAAATTGAAAGCAAGTGTTTCATACGAAAGCTGGCGCTACAAAGACCGTTTGTTGCGGAAAAACGAAAGTAACCAAAATTCTTATAAATGGGCGGCTCCGGAAGGATTGCGCACGAAAAAAGACAATCTGGCTTTTGAAAAAAACAGCATCCTTTTTTATCATTGCAACGAAAACGAAACCATTTTTGATGTGACCGTTCGGCAACAAGGCCTTGATAGCGTGAAAGACAGTCTGTTCAATCCCTTGAAAAATTTGATTTCCGGTGGAATCATCGAAGCTCGTGGATTTCGGCCTGCCGGCACATCAATGGGAGAATACCATCATACGGATTTCCAGGCCTGGCAATTAGAGAGCGAAGAACCACTGAAAAAATGGCAATTGGCAATCCGTTTGCATACCGCACAAACAGAGGATGTAAATGTGTGGAAACAAGCATTTAACAAGCCGGTGACAAGTGATAAAAAAGCCAATTTAAAGTGGTGGAAAGATATATGGAACCGGAGTTTTATTCATGTCCGGTCGAATGATAGCGTCCAAACCGGATTTGAAATCAGCCGCAATTATCAACTGTTCCGTTACATGCTGGCTTGTAATGCATTCGGTGATTATCCGACCAAATTCAACGGCGGGTTATTTACCTTTGACCCTCAGTTTGTCGATTCTACCTGCCTTTTTACACCGGATTTCCGTAAATGGGGTGGGGGAACGTATACGGCTCAAAACCAGCGCTTGGTGTATTTTCCGATGCTGAAGTCGGGTGATTTTGCCATGATGACCTCTCAATTCGATTTTTATTTGCGGAATCTGCACAATGCCGAAATGCGCAGTCGCGTGTATTGGCATCATGCAGGCGCCTGTTTTACGGAACAAATGGAAAATTTCGGTTTGCCGAATCCCAGCGAATATGGATGGAAGCGACCGATAGATTTTGATAAAGGTTTGGAATACAATAAATGGCTTGAGTACCAATGGGATACTGTTTTGGAGTTTTGTTTTCTGATAATGGAAAAAGAACGTTATACAGGCGAAGACATATCCATCTATATTCCTTTGATTGAAAGTTGTCTGCTTTTTTTCGACGCGCATTATCAATACTTAGCCAAACAGCGCGGACACGATTCGCTTGATAAAAACGGTAAACTGATTCTTTATCCCGGTTCCGCCTGCGAAACCTATAAGATGGCATACAATGCGACATCGACCATTGCCGCTTTGCAAACGGTGACGTCCCGTCTCCTGGAACTATCCGAAAAATATACGGATGCAACCCGTAAGGCTTACTACACACAATTTCTCAGCCGTTTGCCGGAAATCCGCACGCGGGAAATGAACGGGCAGACGGTCATTGCGCCGGCATGGCATTGGGAACGAATCAACAATAAGGAAAGCCCACAACTTTATCCGGTATTTCCCTGGGGGCTGTATGGAATCGGAAAACCAGACCTTGAGAAGGCGGTGAATACGTATAAATGTGATTCCGATGCAGTTAAATTCAGGGATTATGCAGGTTGGAAACAAGATGCGATATGGGCGGCTCGCTTGGGTTTGACGAAAGAGGCCCAAACATTGGTAACAAAAAAACTCCAAAACTCCGACAAGCGCTTTCCTGCTTTTTGGGGACCCGGATTTGATTGGACGCCTGACCACAATTGGGGCGGTAGCGGCATGATTGCTTTGCAAGAAATGCTGCTGCAAACCGCAGATGAAAAAATATTCCTGCTTCCGGCATGGCCACGGGACTGGGATGTCCATTTTAAATTATATGTTTCTTACAACAAAATTATTGAATGTAAATATAAAAACGGTAAAATAGAAGAATTAAAAATTAACGAACAACAGCAGGTCGTAGGCAGGTTGCCGTTGGATAACAATTATAATTGTATAGTTATTGATTAAAAAACATGATTAATGAACAACATAAAAAATACTAAAATGGAATATCGGGAAATAGGAAAAACAGGAATGTTTGTTTCCGAGTTGAGCTTCGGTGCGTCTTCTCTGGGAGGTATTTTTCATTCTTTGAGAGAAGAGAAAGGCATTGAAGCTGTACATACGGCTGTCGATAATGGGATTAATTTTATTGATGTGTCTCCTTATTATGGACATTTAAAAGCAGAAACAGTCTTGGGAAAGGCGTTAAAAAGTATCAATCGTGCAAAGTATTATCTGTCAACGAAGGCCGGCCGGTACGGAATAAACGGAGAAAACTATTGGGATTATTCGGCTGAAAGGGTAACAAAAAGCGTTTTCGAAAGTATGGAACGACTGTATGTCGATTACGTTGATTTGCTAAATGTGCACGATATAGAATTTGCCGACCTTGAAATGGTTTGTAAGGAAACCTTACCTGCATTGGTCGAATTGCGCAAGAAGGGTATTGTAAAACACATCGGGATTACAAACTTAACTTTGAAGCACTTAAAGTATGTCATCGACCATGTGCCGGAAGGAACGGTGGAATCCGTTTTGTCGTTTTGTCATTACTGTTTGAATGATGATGCGCTGTCGGATTACTTTGATTATTTTGAACAAAAAGGCGTCGGAATCATCAATGCCTCTCCGTTTTCCATGGGCTTGTTAACCGAAAACGGCGCCCCTGATTGGCATCCGGCTCCCGTTCCGCTACGTGAGATATGCCGGAAAGCAGCCGTTTATTGCAAAGAAAAAGGAAAATCTATTGAACAACTTGCCATCCAATTCGCCGCCGGTAATCCGAGAATTGCAACCACATTGTTCAGTACCACCCACTCTGCTTCCGTATTGCAAAATCTCAAATGGATAGCAGAACCGATGGACGAGGAATTATTGGAAGGCGTCAAGAAAATACTTGAGCCGCGATTTCGGGACACTTGGTTGAATAATTAAAAACTAAAAATTAAAAACTAAAAGTAAGGGGGTTATTCAACTATTTAATTGTTAATATATGAAAGCATTTGTGATACTTGGTGAAAGAAAAACGGCGGTAATTACACGCGAAAGGCCGCAATTAAAAGACGGGGAAATATTGCTCAAAATAAAATATGTCGGATTTTGCGGTTCGGATTTGAATACTTTTTTGGGTAAAAACCCAATGGTGAAACTTCCGGTCATACCGGGACATGAGATAGGAGCGGAGATAGTAGCCGTGGCTTCCGGAGTTCCCGAAAGTTTTCGGCCGGGAATGTGCTGTACCGTGAATCCCTATACAAATTGCGGGTATTGCGCATCTTGTCGCAACGGTCGCCCAAATGCCTGCCGGTTCAATCAAACCTTAGGCGTACAACGGGATGGCGCCATGTGCGAATACATCACTGTCCCCTGGCAGAAAGTAATTACGGATGATGCCGTCAGTGCAAAAAGATTCGCTTTGGTGGAACCGATGAGCGTTGGTTTTCACGCCGTATCAAGGGCGAATGTTATGGATTTGGATATCGTAATGGTGATTGGATGCGGTATGATTGGTATCGGCGCGATAGTTCGCAGCGTTTTGCGTGGAGCAACAGTGATAGCTGTCGATATGGACGACGAAAAACTGAACTTGGCCAAACGTCTGGGCGCCGGATACACGATAAACTCAAAAACGGAAAATGTGCACTCGGTCTTGGCCGAAATCACACAGGGAAACGGTCCGGATGTTGCGATTGAAGCCGTAGGTTCTCCTGTGACTTACCGAATGGCTGTCGATGAAGTAGCTTTCACCGGGCGTGTGGTTTGTATCGGATATGCCCCGTCTGAAATTGCTTTTGAAACGAAATATTTTGTAATGAAAGAATTGGACATTCGCGGGTCTCGTAATGCGATGCCAGAAGATTTCAGGGCTGTGTTGCGCTATATGAAACAGGAAAACTGTATCGCAGAAGAGTTTATATCAGCTATCCATACACCGGAAGCCGCCGGTGACGCATTGAACGAATGGGCGGCAAATCCGGGAATAGTTTTCAGAATCCTCATCGAATTTTAAAGATGGACTTCAAAATCATAGATGCACATGCACATCTTTGGCTTCAGCAGGATACGGAAGTCGAAGGGAAAACAATCCGCTCGTTGCGCAACGGCCGGTCACTGTTTATGGGTGAAATACGGCAGATGCTTCCGCCGTTCATCATTGACGGACGAAATACGGCGGAGATTTTTCTTTCCAATATGGATTATGCCCAAGTATCGGCAGCCGTAATCACGCAGGAATATATAGACGGTTTGCAAAATACGTACCTGTGGGAAGTGCAGCAAAATTATCCGGAACGTTTTCTTTGTTGCGGCATGGCCGATTTTCGCATTCCCGGAGGATTGGCGCATGTGGAACAATTGATAGCGCAAGGCTTCAAAGCCATTAAAATCCCGGCGCAAAGGTTGGTAACGTCCGGTAAAAAAATCTATCTGACCGCTTGCGAGATAATGCCGTTGTTCCGTTTAATGGAAGAAAAAGACATGCTGCTGTCGATAGATTTGGCCGAAGGCGCCGAACAGACTGCGGAAATGGAAGAAATCATCTCCGAACATCCGAAGTTGCGGATTGCCGTCGGACATTTTGGAATGGTCACCCGTCCCGGATGGAAAGCGCAGATTAAGTTGGCGCGTCATCCCAATGTGCGGATTGAGTCGGGAGGAATAACCTGGCTGTTCAATGCTGAATTTTATCCCTTCAAGGGCGCTGTCCGGGCTATTCGGGAAGCGGCGGAATTAACCGGCTGGGATAAACTGATGTGGGGTTCCGACTATCCGCGCACCATCACCGCCATCACTTACCGCATGTCTTACGATTTTATCCTCAAATCCAAACTCGTTGCAGATGAAGAAAAAGCAAAATTTCTGGGCGAAAACGCTATGGCGTTTTATGGATTTCGTGATTTAATGGATTTACCTTATGTAAAAAACATGTCGGAATAGAGACTGAGTAGTTTACCTAACAATAATAGAATATCATTAAAAACAATTATGAACGTATGAAAGTAATTATTAATTTTACATGTATGCTATTACTGGCATTTATTGCAATACCGGTATTAGCCGATCACTCATCATTGCAACAGCAATCGAAGACCATAACGGGAACTGTAACAGATGAGAATGATGAACCGCTTATCGGTGTCCGCGTCTTTGTGCCGGGTAGTTCGGTCGGAACAACTACGAATGCAGATGGGAAATTCCGTCTTGATATTCCGTCCGACAAATCAACTGTCCGGATTAGTTATTTGGGTTATCAGACGCAAACCTTATCCGTTGGTAATCGAACCGATTTTAATACTCGGTTGGTTCCGGAAAATAAAGAACTGGATGAAGTGGTGATAGTCGGGTATGGAACCCAAAGGGTAAAAGATTTGACCGGTGCTGCCACTGTTGTTCGGATGGACGATGTAGAATACCTGCCCGGCGCTTCCATTGTGGATGCCTTAGCCGGGCAGGTAGTAGGGCTTTCCGTTACGAAGAGTAGTGGACGTCCCGGTTCTACGGGTACTTTTAAAGTCAGGGAACCTGCTCCGCCTCTTGCCGGAGGCGTTAGCTACGGTCCGCTGATTGTAATTGACGATGTGGTGCAAGTGAACACCTTGGGAGAACCCGATATGACCGCGTTTAACATGTTGGATTATTCCGAAATAGAGAGCATGACCGTATTGAAAGATGCTTCTGCGGCTGTTTATGGTTCGCGGTCATCGCAAGGGGTTATTCTTGTTAAAACGAGAAGAGGTAAAATTGGTACACCAAAAATTTCCTATTCTACTAAAATGGATTTCTCTGACGCCGTTAGTCACATAAAAACCATGAACGCTTATGAAACAGGTGTTTTCACCAATAGAATGATTAACCAAATACACAAAAATGGTGGTACGGATTATACCAGTTATTTGTATTCGGGTGATGAATTGAATACTATGAAAGGATTAAATTATGACTGGTTGGATAGGGCATGGAATCCCGCTATATCGCAGCGCCATTCGTTGAATATGGATGGTGGTACGGAAAATATTACGTATTTTGCCGGTATCTCTTATCAAAACCAGGAAACTAATCTGGGTAAAGTACAAGATTTTGATAAATGGACATTCAGAACAGGAGGAGAAATGAAAGTGATGAGCGGGTTGAAACTTTCCGCTTCTATCTCTGCATATAACGGCACTACGGTTAGCAACCAAGCGCAAGCGATTTCTAGTGACTATGTGAATTTGCGCCGTATGCCAAAGTTTATTCCGATAGAAGTAACTACCGATCAAGGAACATATTGGATGTCTCCTTATGTAGGTCCTCATTATGTGAATACTACAACAAATGATCAAATAGCCAATACATACCCTGCTTGGAACTATTTCGCCAACGAAGCTTCAGGAGCTGACAAGACCAACAAAAGCAATGGCTATGGCGCCAATTTCTCGTTGATCTATGATGTCCCCTTTCTCAAAGGATTGACTTTGAAAGGAACTTATGCAATTAATTATGCGAATACATTTGACAATGCAGTTGGCGCCTACTATCAATTGGCCAGAGCCAGAAATACGAATCAAGAAGGTATGCACCTGATTGGCGATTATACTACATGGGATTACCCGCAATACGGTAGAGGAACCAATAACAAGCCTCTGGTTACATATAATAAAGCTGCCAGCAAAAGTGAACAAATAAACTTCATGCTGAATTACAACCGGACATTTGGTGCACATGATATCGCACTGACGGGAGTTGTCGAACGCGGAGAAGCTGAAGGCACGAGGATGCAATTGTATTACGACGGGCCGTGGGATTCGTATAATGGTGTAAGCTCATCGGCAGGGACTTTAAATACAGATGGCGGCAAAAGCTATTTTACAAAAACCGAAAGTGGCTCTTTGTCATACATAGGAAGATTCAATTACAAATATGCTACCCGTTATCTGGCTCAGTTCTTAATCCGATCGGATGCTTCCACTAAGTTCGCGCCTGAAAACTACTGGGGAACATTTCCGACAGGTTCGGTTGGATGGGTGACTTCCGAAGAAAGTTTCTTTAAAAATGGAAATATCTCGAAACACATCGACTACCTGAAATTGCGTTACAGTTTAGGTAAAACAGGTAAAGATAACGTTAGGGCTTGGTCGTGGATGCCAGCGTTTACGGTAAATCCAAATTCAGGCTTAGGATTCGGAACCATTGACGGTGCGCCTTCTTTCGGAGCTATTTTCAATGGAACAGTAAACCGGAATATCAAATGGGACCAAACCATCAAGCGCAATGTAGGTATAGACATGAACGTCTTATCCAATAGATTGGGATTAACGGTCGATTATTTCTATGATAAAACATCAGATTTGATCATGAGAGTCGCCGCTACGGATGAACCCATATACATCGGTGCTAACCTTCCTTACCTGAATTATGGAAATGTGGACGCATGGGGATGGGAATTTTCTTTGAGATGGACAGATAAAATCAATCAAAGTTTACTTCCTAAGATGGGCGCTATCAAATACGCTGTTGGAATAGATTACGGAATCTCTTGGCACAAAGTTGTAAAAGGGGAAGAACCTTTCTTTGATTATCCTGCGATAATAAAGAATGAAGGAGGAAAAACCGGTTATATCAGTCCGGGTGAGCAATACGGATTCAAGATATGGAAAGAAACTTCTCAAGGAGACGGTATTTTACGAACCCAGCAAGATATTGACAAGTATTGGCAATACCTGACCGACTTGGCCACTGCAGCCGGCGGACAACCATCCTATCTGGGTATCACTTCAAAAGACCGAATATATCCCGGCATGCTTGCATATCAGGATGTAGCCGGCGATATAGATGCTGAAAATAAAACGATTGCAGGCCCCAATGGAATTGTATCAAAAGATCATGGGCAAGATTTTGTGAAATTAGCCAGTAACAGAAAGCATAATATCAATACCCGGATGAGTGTTGCATGGGGCGATTTCAACTGGTCTGCACAGATTGCTACTTCATGGGGGGGGTATTATGAAACTTACAATGATGATACACAAGCCATCAGTAACAGTGCGATTATCTGGTCGCAGTTCTCTTATCTGAACGATATGTTCGATCCGGTTGACAATCCAAACGGTAAATATCCGAGCATGGCGGTTTCAAATACTTATGGTGAACGTTCCGATTTCTGGATGGTACCCACTTTCCGTTGCTATGTCAGAAACATGACTTTTGGTTATGCATTGCCGAAAAATCTTTTGAAACAAACCAGAATTGATAAATTACAAGTCAGTTTGACCGGAAATAATTTATGGGATTTTTATAATCCGTATCCTGATAATTTCAGAAATATGTATGATGAAGGCGATTCCGGCTATCCGACCTTGAGAACATGGACTTTGGGTGTAAATGTTACATTCTGATTACAGATAAGTGAGAATTAATTATATAAAATTATACAAATTTATGAAAAATATGAAAAATAGAATATTTCTTTTGATTGTAACATGCTTTTTATTAAGTGTTTCTTGCAATGATCAATTTTTAGAGGAAAAAAGGGATTACAGTGTGTTTGCTCCCGGCGATATTTTTAGCGATCCGAATCAAGCGAATGCCGTGTTTGCGCAGATATATAAAAAAATACTGGGGAAATACAATGCTCCTATGCAAGGCGCAGACATCCTTATGAGACAAGGCCAGGACAATCTGGGAGGCGCAAATTATATGTTGACTGAAGAATTGGCCAGTGGCTACCCCATCAGTATCATGAGTAATAAATATAGAGGCGCTCATGATAAAGTCACTAAAGCCGGAAATCACTTGGCAAATCCACATTATTGGAATTATGGTAAAAACAGCACCGGGAATTATAATGAATTTAATAAAGACATTTTGTTCCCATCTATCTATTTGGTAAATAGTTATATTGCCGAAATAGATAGATATAAAAACACGTATCCGATGGATGATCCGAATTTTTGGGATAAATTGAAGGGGCAATCGATTTTTGTGCGTGCCTGGTTGTATTTCGACGCCGTACGTTTGTTCGGTGGAGTTCCGTATTACAGTACAGGCACAAACGATGTACCTTCAATGGATGACCGGTCGGAACGTATGTCCATAGATGAATGTATTGAGAAAATATGTGCTGATTTCACAGAAGCGGCAGGTTTATTACCGGCAAAGTGGGATACTGAAAACCAAGGTCGTTTTACTTCTGTTGCCGCATTGGCTATGGTAAGTAGGGCACGCCTTTATGCTGCCAGTCCTGTGTTCAATGCCAATTGGGACAATCCACAGAGCAAACGTTGGCAAGCCGCCTTAGAAGCTGGTTTGGCTGCCGAACAAGCGGCCATCGCAGTCGGTTATGGCGTTAGCGTGAATGATATTAATTCGTGGGATCAAGCATTTTATGGATACGCAGCCGGTTCGTTTAATCCGGAAGCCATCATTATGATTCCGAAATCCTCTAATACAATGTATGACATAACATATTCAAACAAATGGGAATCTCATATACGTCCGCAATTTATTACTTCCGTTTCCGGAGCAGGACTCCCTGTACCCAAAGAAATGATAGATTTGTTTCCTATGAAAGACGGTTCTCGTCCGGTCGTGGGTACAAATTATGATGCGGAAAAATTTTATAGAGACAGAGATCCGCGTTTCTATCGTACGTTTGCTTTCTCAGGATGCGAGTGGCCAGGAACTACTAAACAAATTTGGTTGTATGCTTATAAATTCGGTTCTCAGTTCCGCTATACCGACGGCACGGCAGGTGACGCCGGCGCTCAAAGAAAAAGCAAAGCCATCGTTTGGAAAATGACAGATTCAAAACTGACGGGAGATGTATCCTATTCGGGAACTGATATTCTGGAATATCGCTATGCGGAATTGTTGTTGAATATTGCAGAATGTTATGCTGTTCAAGGGAATGCCGGTAAATGTATAGAATACTTGTCTAAAATACGTCAAAGAGTGGGAATTAATTCCGCTAATAATTACGGAATCGGCAATATTTCGAGCAAATATGCTCTAATAGAAGCCTGTTTGTATGAACGGCGAGTGGAATTGGCTTACGAAGGAAAACGTTCATGGGATACGAGACGCTGGTTGTTATATGAAGGCGGAGCAGGATTTGATCCGGTAAGTGCAGGAGTGGACGGGAATCATTTGTACAATCCGGAACAAGCTTGGGGAGCCGGTTGGAAGCTCTATAACGGAAAAAATGGAAAACCGGAATACACCAAGGCAAACAATATTCTTACCAAATTAGGTCTTAGCCGTATTTCCGGAACCAAGCATATCGGCGAGATATGGGGATACCAACTGACTACCGCCCAAGCGACAGAAGAGGATCCTTTGACCGACAATGCCGATAGAAAAGCAGTTCCTCCCATCAAAAGAGAAATGTCTGATGCGGAGCGAAACGCTGCATTTGATAAATTGGATGCATTCTATACTAATAATGGATTTGTAACGAATGATGCCATCACTGCAATGGGAACAAAATATGGAATGGATTCCGGAACATCAAATTCAGACGTGAATTTCTTGTTCTCATGGAGAGGATGGTATTATGTATATCCACTTCATTATGATTTGTATGATTCGGCAAAAGGCAATACTTGGTTGGCGCAAACCGAAGGATGGATGATTGTCAATGCCTCCAATGGGGATCAAGACGGCACTTATGTCTATTGTACCCCGGAGTAGTATTTAGCTAAAAAAGCGTAAACTGTATTGCGCAAATCGCGATTTTTGCGCTGAATTGTAATCCCTGCTTTACAATTCAGCGTAATTTTTGTTACCTAAATTATATATTGGTCGGTTCATATATTATTTTCATAAGAATCCAATAAAAATATGTTTTTAAACATAATATTTTTCTTGGTTCATATAAATTTATTTCATATCTTTGTTGCGTTCAGCACAGTACAGCACAGAGTAGTTTGTCGCTTGTAATGTGTATATCCATGGAGACATTAATCACGATTACAAATATTTATATTATGCAGACAATAAGTAAGTTTTTAGGATGTATAGTTGTGGTATCTTGCCTTATTTCTTTTTCAATACATGATGTCTATTCCCAGTCGAAAGAGTTGAAAATAGACCTGGATATGTATGATGTGTCCCGGGCGGCGGTAACGGAAAATGATTACAAATCGTGGCAACTGAAAGCAGGGAAAAGCGATACCTGTATCTTCGGTTCCAATACAATCATTCTCACTGCAATCGGCGAGGGTTCACTGAAAAGTAACTGGTATAAAGGCGGTATTGCAGTAGCCAAATTGGTCAACGATGGAATTTGTGTAGCGGATGTTGCGAAAAAAGCGCAAATAGAATTGAGAATTAAGGGTCTCTCTCCCGGAGAACACACCTTGCTGACCTATCATAACGTATTGGATAAGCCTGAAAATAATGCTTTTCCTCCTTTTTCGCTTTCTGTAAACGGGATTGTAAAAAGAACAAATATTGTACCCGGTGTGAGGATGAAAAGTAATGTAGCAGCAGTAAAAATCTACACAAAATTTCAGGTAAGCAATAATGAAGATGCTGTATTTTTGTTTCAAACGGACGATAATCTGTCTGTTAAAAACAAAACTATCTTTATTAACGCATTGGAAATAGATTGTCCGAATGCGGATTTGCAAGCACAGTTGCCTTATCCGGCCCATGCCGATGAGCATGTTGATGCGGACAAAGGGACATTATTACTAAAATGGTTATCGCCCAAAACATCCGTCTCCCGTAATATTTACGTAGGAACCGACAGAAAATCGGTAGCATCTGCTACCAAAAATGCAGTTGAATACAAAGGTAATCTAAGCGGCTCAACTTTTCAGCTTGACAAACTGACCAACCGCTCCGTTTATTACTGGCGCGTAGATGAAATCGACGCCAAAGGTGAAATAACTCCGGGTAATGTCTGGTTTTTCAGGCCGAGACATCCGGCTTTTGAAGATGCGGAAGGCTATGGCCGGTTTGCCAGAGGAGGGAGAGACGGTAAAGTAGTAGAAGTTACTACCTTGGAAGACAATGTGCATTCACCCCCTGTCGGCAGTTTGCGTTGGGCATTGAAACAACATGTGGGAGAACCGATAACGATAGTCTTCTCCGTATCAGGTATGATAAGCCTGAAAGGCGGTTTGGTAATTAACCGGCCATACGTAACGGTTGCCGGCCAAACGGCGCCGGGCAAAGGTATTTGTATCCGTAATGAACCGTTTGGATTAAGCGGCGCCAATGATGCGATTGTTCGCTTTTTGCGTGTGCGGGTCGGTGGCGGAAAAACAAGCGATGGAATGGGATTGAATGGTTCTAATCACAGCATAATAGACCATTGTTCAATCAGTTGGACACTTGATGAATCTTTCAGTTCGCGCTCCGGAAAGAATATTAGTTTTCAACGGAATCTGATTGCTGAACCCTTGAATGTTGCCGGACATAAAAATTATAAAGAAGGCACCAGGCATGGATATGCGGCAAGCATAAGCGGCGATATCGGCAGTTTTCACCATAATTTATTGGCGCAAAGTTATGGCAGAAACTGGAGTTTAGCCGGAGGTTTAGATGGCGATGGATATTATTCGGGACGTTTAGACATATTCAATAATGTGGTATACAATTGGGGAAGCCGCACAACAGACGGGGGTGCGCACGAAGTGAATTTCGTCGGTAATTATTACAAACCGGGCGCTGCAACTACTGTTTTTACAGCTTTGAATGCCGAATGGGACGGATTTCCCGGTTCGCAAAAATATTATTGCATGGGAAATATTGTGGAAGGAAAATACGAAGACTTGAGTGACCCGAAAAACGGATGCCGTTCAGACCAACGTAATCCCGACCCATGGTCGGACAAACCCTTTTTCCCTTCGCTGGCGACTATTCATTCTGCGGCTGATGCATACAAAATCGTATTGTCCGATGCCGGAGCCAATCAGCCCACATTCGACGATCACGATGTCCGTATATTAAATGAGGTGTATACGGGAATCAACAAATACAAAGGAAGTAAAACCGGTCTTCCCGGAATCCCTGATTCGGAACAGGATGTCGGCGCTTGGGAAGATTATCCTGAAATACATCGTGCGCAACATTTCGATAGCGACCATGACGGATTGCCGGATTGGTGGGAACGGATATTCGCTTCGAATCTACATTCAAGTCCCGGCGATTTTTCGGATGCGAATGCATATCCGGACAAAAACGGATATACACAGTTGGAAAAATATCTGGGATGGATGGCAAATCCGCATTATGATTTACCATCAGGTAAAACGATGGAAATAGCTTTGGAATCCATCTTTTTCGGTTTTAAGCAAAAGCCGGTCTATACCGTTTCCGATGTAAAAAACTGTCAGGCGGAAATAAAAGGTAATAAGCTTATTGTAAAAACTTTGCAAAAGAAAGAAAACTTAGCCTCTTTTACCGTGAAAGTGAAAGATGCGGATAATAGCGTTTATTATAGAACCATCGGCATACATATTCTCTATGCGGGTTCTGTATAACCTTTAAAAAATTATGTAAATATGAAACACATTACTTTTTCAGACTTGAAGTCTATTTGGTTTTTGTTGTTATTTCTTTTTCTTTCAGTCCCTATTGGTCTTTTTGCGCAGACAATTGCTGTGCAAGGTATAGTAAAAGACGTTACAGGAGAAGGACTTATTGGCGTAAGTGTTGTAGAAAAAGGAAGAAGCACAAATGGTATTTCAACCGATTTGAATGGAAATTATACTTTGAATGTAGCCAATAATGCCATACTTGTATTTTCATACATAGGATACACGACACAATCTATTGAAGTGAAAGGGAGAACAATTGTCAATATTGTCTTGGAAGAAGATACAAAGGCATTAGAAGAGGTCGTGGTAGTAGGTTACGGGACAATGCGCAAAAGCGACCTGACCGGCTCAGTTACGCAGGTTCGGGCCAGCGACATTGCTGCCACATCTGTTTCCAATCCGATAGAAGCCTTGCAAGGACGGGCGGCGGGTGTTATGGTGATGACGGCCAACAGTCCCGGTTCAACTCCTGCTATCCGTATTCGCGGTAGCGGTTCGATAGACGCAAGTAATGAACCGTTATATGTCGTAGACGGATTTCCTTTGATTGACGGGGATTTGAATATCATCAATCCAAATGACATCGCATCTATTGAAATTCTGAAAGATGCTTCCTCTACTGCTATTTACGGTTCCAGAGGCGCTAATGGTGTGATTATGATCACAACCAAGTCGGGGAACAAAGGAAGAAACGACCTTAATTTTTCCGCATATTACGGAGTCCAAACGCCTGACCGCAAGGTAGATTTAGTTCAAGGGCAAACGTTCATTGATTTTCTGAACGAAGGGTATCTGTACAAAACGGGAAAACCTGTTTACGGCACTACCATACCGACACCCAATTACAACGTCAACTGGCAGGATGAGGTTATTTCCGATAATGCTGCCATTCAGGACTATTCATTGTCGTTCAGCGGTGGTCAGGACAAAACCAATTATGTATTGTCTGCCGACATTTTTTCGCAGGATGGTATTATGTTAGCTTCCGGATTCGACCGGTATTCCTTGCGAGCCAATCTGTCACACGAATTTCGTAAGTGGTTGACTGTTGGGACACATCTGCAAGCAGCCTACTCTATTAGAGATCGTAGTGAAAACCCGACCGGAAATATTTTTCGCTGGGGTTGGCCGACTTTTCCCGTAAAAAATCCGGATAATAGCTGGTATTATGCAAAAGATGATCCAGCTATCAGCGGCTATCTTGAGAATCGATGGAATCCTGTTGCCGACGCTTCCGAAATAGTTGACAGCTCCACCAGAGACCGGTTGATGGGTGATGTGTTTGCGGAGTTTTCCTTTTTGGATCATTTCAAATTCAAAACCAATTTCGGATATGATGTTTCCAATGTGAAAGGTTATACTTACAATTCGTCTAAATCAGCAGGTAATTTTGATATTGGAAAAGGTTCCGGTGGAAATTCCCATAACAAAAGGACAACCATGATTACGGAAAATATCCTGACATATTCGAATATATGGAATAAACATCGTTTCAGCGCCACCGGGGTTTATTCTTTTCAGGATTATTATTTCGAATCGTTGAGCATATCCGGATCAGGATTTTCTAATGACGTAACCGGTGCGTATAACATGGCGCTCGCCGATCCGGCAAGTATCAAATTCAGTACCAACAAATATTCCAGCAGATTGGTTTCCTTTACCGGACGAGTCACCTATTCTTATGCAGACAAATACTTATTGACGGCTACCGGACGTAACGATGGTTCTTCGCGTTTCGGGGCGAATACCAAATGGGGGTTTTTCCCCTCTTTCGGTTTGGGTTGGAGAATAGATCAAGAGTCTTTCATGGAAGAGAGCCGCAATACCTTGTCCAATGCAAAATTGCGAATGAGTTACGGTTTGACGGGAAATCAGGATATTGGTAATTATAATTCGCTGTCTCGACTTAACTTGTCCAATATGATTTATGATGACAAGCCATTGGAAGGATATGCAGAAACTATTGGAAATCAGAATCTTAAATGGGAAAAAACAAAACAATTTGACATCGGTTTGGATATTGGTTTATGGAACAGGGTAGATATTACCCTGGACTATTATCACCGCATTACTACCGATCTATTGTATAATGTACCGATCCCTTCCACTTCAGGGTATAACAGAATGTTGTCCAACATTGGAGAAGTAAAAAATCAGGGGATAGAGTTCAGCGTCGGTGTCAACGTGCTGGATGGCCCGTTGAAATGGGATATAGGCGGCAATATATCCAAAAACAAGAATGAAGTGGTTAAATTATACGGAGATGTTCAATCCGTCAGAATCGGTGCAAGCTCTAACGGCATGGCCAAATATCTGCGGGTAGGCGATCCGGTCAGTGGTCTATGGGGCAGAGAATCGGCCGGGATTATTCGTACCGAAGAACAATTGGCGGCCTATCGCAAAATCGTATCAACAGCCAATCTTGGTGAAGAAATGTATGTAGACCGGAATGGAGACAACCTCATAGATGAAGATGATTACATCTGCATCGGATCGACGGTACCCGAATTTTACTATGGTTTCTCTACCAATTTGTCATACAAAAATATAAGTTTGGATGTTTATGGACAGGGCGCTTACAATTTCACCTCCGATGCGGCGATAGACAACAGCCAGTTTGGTGGTAAAGCAATTGGCTTTGCTTCGTCAACGGACAATTACATGTTGTACGGTGAAAACCAGATATTAGCCAATGTCTACATTCCTTCCGTATACGCATACGAGCGGATGTGGAGTGAACGTAATCCGAATGGAACTTTCCCGAGAGCCGGTGCAAAAGGTGTGTATTTTTCAGATAGGACACATGGCCATTGGCGCTATTTTATCGTAAAGAATATTGTGTTGGGTTATGATTTTCGGAATACACTCAAAGCTGCGAACTGGATGAAAACGTGTAAAGTATACTTCAACATACAAAATCCGTTCAGTTTTGCCAACCACAGAGGCTACAATCCCGAAAACGGTGATGTTACCTATCCGTGGATCAGATCATATACCTTAGGCCTCAGTGTTAATTTTTAATTATAATATCTATTGCATAATATGAAAAGTATAAAATATATTTTAGGTTCCCTGTCCATTCTTTTGCTGGTTCAATGTACCGATCTGGAAGAGACGCCTTACACTTTCCTTTCTCCGTCTATTTTTTATCAGACGGAAGAGCAACTTTCGCAATCTTTAAATGGTGTTTACAGTGCCTACAAACGCGCTTTCGGCGGGGAGAACTATAGATGGACGATGTACCTTGAAGATTTGACCGAATTTGGTTCTCCATCGTACCAGAAAGACGACATAGAATATTGGAACGCATGGTCAGGCATCAATAGCGCCAGTTCCCGTACCTTCAACATCTGGGACAGGGGATATGACCTTATCAACAGAGCTAATGTAGTGTTGGGACGCGGGCAGGGTATTGAGATGGACAATACGATAAAAGAAATCTATTTTGCCGAAGCTCGTCTGCTTCGAGCCGCCACCATGTTCAATATGATACGAATTTATGGTGGATTGGCTATTCCCGAATCCTTCACCAAATCACTTGAAGGGCTTGAAATTCCACGAAAAACAGTAGACGAAACTTATGCCTATATCATTGCAGATCTGGAATATGCAGAATCTAAATTACCCACCAAAAGCAAGTTGAACGACATCTGGAGGGTAAGTAAAGGAACTGCGCAAGCTTTGTTGGGCAAAGTGTATCTGACCAGGGGAAGTATGACCGGTATGCGGGATTATCTCCAAAAATCGAAAGAGTATAGCAATTTAGTAATTCAATCGAATGAATATTCCTTGGAACCGGAGTTTAAAAACTTGTGGTACTGGTGGAACACCAACTGTAAGAACGGACGGGAATCAATTTTCGAACTGCAATATGGCGCCTATAATGGCATGCACAACAATTTGCATGTACAAATGGGGTTGAATCTGAATGGCGACCAGGCGATCGGAAGTTACATGTACCGTAGGGTCGGACCCTCTATTGCAGCCTATAAATCGTATAGCGATCAGGATAAACGGAAAGAAGGGACTTTCTTAACGGAAATAAAATTTTCGAATGGCACCATATCCTTTGTGTTGGAGGATAATGGGAGTGAAACCGGGTCTAAAGGCTGGAAAGCCGCATTTCCGGGTAACATCAAGTACTACGACAGGTCGGAAGAGTCGTTTAATCTTCAGTTGCCCCGTGCTAATATTTATGTACTACGCTATGCTGAAGTGCTCCTGAACTATGCTGAGGCGGAAAACGAACTGAATGGTTCTGATGGTGCATATAGCGCGGTTAATGCAGTAAGAAACCGTGCAGGTCTTGCTAATTTAACTACCGGACTAAGCCAGTCCCAGATGGCCGATGCCATTTATCGGGAAAGAGGATGGGAATTTATCGGCGAAGCGCAATTGTATTTTGACGAACTGAGAACCGACCGGATTAGCGCCAATCTGATCAAACACTGGGAAGATTCGAAAGATATTTATTTGTATAAAGGATGGAATTTAGAGTTTGTTCCCGACAAGAACTTCCTGTGGAAGATACCGCAAGGCGATATTGATTCCAATTCCGCCTTGGTTCAGAATCCTGATAATGTATCCAAACGATAGGCCATCATGTGGAAAATATTTTTTAATACTACTACTTTGTTACTCTTCCTGCTGGTCCCGTCGGTATTACAGGCTCAAAAAACAGAACTAAAATATCTGTCGGGAATAGATTGTAATCATCCTGTTGATTGGCGGTTTCTTTGTACCGAAGGACGCAATTCCGGCCAACAAACCACACTTCCGGTACCGTCAAATTGGGAACTTCACGGATTCGGAAAATACAACTACGGACAGGATAAAGACAGTGTGCGCGGAAAAGAGCAAGGATTGTACCGATATGAATTTAATGTGCCGACTGATTGGAAAAATAAACAGGTGAACCTTGTTTTTGAGGGATCAATGACCGACACAAAAGTGAAGGTCAACGGCAAAACGGCAGGCGATATTCATCAGGGAGCGTTTTATCGCTTCAAATACGATGTGAGTAAGCTGCTTAAATATGGAAGTAACAACCTGCTTGAAGTAACTGTTTCGAAACATTCTGAAAATACATCCGTCAACAAGGCGGAACGATTTGCTGATTTCTGGATTTTTGGAGGTATATACCGCCCTGTTTACCTTGAAGCAAAACCTGAACAAAACATTATCCGGACAGCTATCAACGCAAAGGCGGATGGATCGTTGGATGCAGCTGTTTTTTTGCATAACATCAAGGTGGACGGACAACTTTCTGTACAATTGTACACGCTTCAGAACGAAAAAGTGGGTTCTCCTATACGTGTGGCATTTAAGAAAGGCGCAAAAAAAATAGCTGTCTCAGGAAAAATAGATGACATTAAAACATGGAACCCGGAAAGCCCGAATCTGTACAGAATTGTTTTCACGCTAAGCGCCAAAGATAAAATCATACACGAAACGGATGACCGGATAGGTTTCCGGACAGTTGAAATCCGCAAACGGGACGGGATTTATGTAAACGGCGTCAAGGTAAAATTGAAAGGCGTCTGCCATCATACTTTTTGGCCGACATCAGGACGCGCTTCGAGCAAGGAGATGAGCGTCCATGACATAATGCTTATCAAAGATATGAATATGAATGCCGTGCGGACATCACATTATCCGCCGGACGAACATTTCCTGCAGGCATGTGATTCATTGGGCTTGTTTGTGTTGGATGAACTGGCCGGCTGGCACAATGCATACGATACGCCTGTTGGAAAAAAATTAGTGCAGGAAATGGTGGTCAGAGATGTCAACCGGCCTTCGGTAATTCTTTGGGATAATGGTAACGAGGGGGGACATAATTACGAATTGGATGCTGTCTTTTCCGAATTTGATATTCAGCAGCGGCCGGTCGTGCATCCATGGCAAACATTTAATGACTTCGACAACCAGCACTATATCAATTACGATTACGGATCCGGAACTTATTGGCATGGACACGAAATCGTTTTTCCTACCGAATTTCTACATGGTTTGTATGATGGCGGTTTGGGAGCCGGTTTGTATGATTACTGGGAACTGATGTGGAACAATCCGCGTGCCGCAGGTGGTTTTCTTTGGGTGTTTGCTGATGAAGGCGTTGTCCGTACCGATAAAGACGGTAGCATCGACACCGATGGTTCACATGCTCCAGACGGTATTTTAGGCCCTTTCCACGAAAAAGAGGGAAGTTACTTTGCCATCAAGGAAATCTGGGCGCCTATCCGTATGGAGGAGAAAGACATCACCCCTGCATTTGATGGCCGATTGAATGTAGAAAACCGCTATTTCTACACGAACCTGAATCGATGTACTTATCAATGGAAATTAGCGAGAATTTCCTCTCCCGATGGGAAAATAGCCGGAAGTGAAATAACCGGAAAGACTTTGGCTCCCGATATTCTACCCGGTTGTAAAGGCACATTGAAACTTGATTTGCCGCTTGATTGGAATAGCTATGATGTGTTGTACCTGACAAGTACAGACAGGTATGGACATGAAATATTTACTTGGAGCTGGCCGCTCAGCTTACCCCGTGATATGGCGGCGCGTGTGATTTCCAAATCAGGCGGTTCAATCGGTGTTGTTACCGAAACAAATTTGGAAGTGACCGTTTCAACCTCTCGCGTGCAGGTTATTTTCGATAAGAAATCCGGTCTGTTGAAAAAAGTAACGAATCCCAAAGGTGAAATTCCGTTCAACAATGGACCTGTGCTCTGTGCTGGAATTTTCGAGCCGGATAGTACGGCTCTGAAAACAGAAGGAGATACTGTACATATGACAGTTACCTATACGAAAACATCGAAAATGAAAGAACTGATTTGGTCGGTCTATCCGTCGGGAATTGTGAGAATGGCCGTAAGATACAATCCGGAAGAATATGAGTCGGATATGTTGGGCGTCAATTTTTCCTATCCCGAAGCGGATATTAAAGCCGTGGAATGGTTAGGTAAAGGGCCTTATCGCGTGTGGAAAAACCGTATGCACGGTGGCACATTGGATGTGCACCGGAAAGTCTATAACAATACGATGACGGGTATTTCCCCACTTGTTTATCCCGAATTTAAGGGATACCACGCACAACTCTATTGGGCAAAATTTATCACTTCCGGGCAGCCATTCTTTTTGGCTACAGAAAACGAGGATGTTTTTCTGCGACTGTATACCCCTCTGCAACCGGAAAGCGTCTATAACACCGCTCCACCTTTCCCTTCCGGCGATATATCGCTGATGCAGGGTATCCCGGCTATCGGAACCAAGTCTCAGAAGCCTGAGAATATGGGTCCTTCCGGAAAGAAGAATATGTATTTCGACTACGGGCAATATGACAAATGGCAAATCCGTAGCCTGAAAATGGTTGTTTATTTTGATTTCGGCATACATATAAATTAAATAAATTTAATTTATAGTTTATAGTTTTTAAATATGAATCCAATCATTGAATCAGCGTTATTACCGGTTGAAGTTGTGTTCCATCCGTCGTGGTGGTATCACAATACAGGTATTACTTTTGATGAAGACTTTTTTTACCATCCGTTTAAGCGGGTAGAATCCGAAAAACGGATGGAAAAAGAGTTATACGAACGTTTTGGAGAATTTGGTGTGGGGGAAAATCATGACAAAGATATTCCCCTTGTCGGAGCCGTACACAATGCTGCGGGATATATTTTGTCTGAAATGCTGGGTTGCGAAGTGCATTATTTAGAAGATCAAGCGCCGCAGGTACATTGCGCAGCAAGAGAAGACTTCGGGATAGCTGTTGAAAATGTGATGCGAAGCGCGCCTGCTCAGCGTCTTGCAAGTCTTATGGACAAGATGAAAACCCGTTACGGATATGTTTGCGGAGACATTAATTGGGGTGGCATACTCAATATCGCCATGGATTTGCGCGGCGAAACCATGTTGATGGATATGATGTTACGCGAAGAAGAATCGCAGGAATATTTTGCAGCTATTGCTTCTGTTATTGAGCGCTTTACCTCATTTGTCTCATCGCAGACGGGGACCAGTTCCATTTCGGTGAACCGTATTGTCAGACACATCAAACGCCCGGTGTTTCTTCATTCGGAATGTTCGCATACCATGATTCAGGAAGATTTGTATGAAAATTTTTTGCTGCCGGTTGATATCCGATGGAGCCGCGAACACCGTCCTTTCGGCATACACTATTGCGGCAAGGATCCCCACCGTTTCGCAGACAGTTTTGCGAAAATTCCCCAACTTGATTTTTTAGATGTCGGTTGGGGTGGTGATATTAAAGTATTGCGTGAAAAATTGCCGCATACTTTTTTCTCTATCCGCCTTGATCCGGTTACAATAAACAAAACACCGGAAGATGAACTGGCCGGTATTATCCGGAAATTGATTGCCGATTCCGGTGATCCGGCGCTTACCGGCGTCTGTTGCATCAACATGGATCAGGATGCGGAAGATTCGAAAATCAGGACAATTTACAGGACTGTGGAACAAATACGAAATTCGCATGCAAAACTTGTGTAGAAGCGGTGCGGATTCCATACCGGCCATTAAACATTAATATAGTGTAATATAAAAAAATATTTTTTAAATTTTAATAAACATGAAAACAATTAATCAAATCGTCAGTACAAGTTTGTTGTTGTTCGCTATTTTATGCACAAGTATGGATGCATACGCACAGAATAGCGATAATACCGTCAAACAGACCGAACCCGGTCAAATACCACCGCATCCCCCACGCTTACCCGAAGGTGCTATTCCGGCATTTCCCGGCGCATGGGGTGCAGGCATGTTCACCACAGGCGGACGTGGCGGTGCAGTCATTGCCGTTACAAATCTGAATGACAACGGTCCGGGCAGTTTACGCGCCGCACTTGAAAAGGAAGGGCCGCGTATTGTTGTGTTCCGTATCGCAGGTACTATCAAGGTGGATAAAGATCTCAATATCAACCATCCTGACATTACCATTGCCGGGCAATCTGCTCCCGGTGACGGCATTTGCATTGCCGGTACGCTCAATATCAATACACACAATGTTATTATCCGACACCTGCGTGTGCGTCGCGGCGTTCCTGCCGGAGGACAAGGAGATGATAACATTGGCGGTAATCCGTCCCGGAATATTATCGTCGACCACTGTTCTACCGCTTGGGGCATGGACGAAAACATTTCGCTTTATCGCCACATGAGACCTTCACTTGACGGAAGCGGGCAAATCAAAGATGCTGTCGAGAATGTTACCATTCAGTGGACAATTTCCAGCGAAGCGCTCGACGCCAAAGGCCACGCCTTCGGTGGTACCTGGGGTGGAAAACCTTCCACATTCCATCACAACCTTTTTGCCTGCAACACCGCCCGGAATCCATCCATTGGTATGTCAGGCGCATTTGATTTTCGCAACAATGTTATCTTTAACTGGCGTCATCGTACGATGGATGGTGGTGACGAAACTTCCTTAGTCAACGTAATCAACAATTACTACAAGCCGGGTCCTGCTACTAATGAAAACATGCGTGCTGTCTTTGCCCGCATCGAACAACGCAGCATGTATTCACCCGGTAGTGCATGGGCTGAAGGCGACTGGTATCCCAAAGCGCAAAATCGTCCCGGTAAATGGTATGTCGCCGGCAATACCATGTACAACAATGAAGCGGTTACGAACAACAATTGGGCAGGCATGCGTGGTCCCGAGGAACTCGCCCGTGTGAACACTCCATTCGAAGGTTGGCCTGTTGCACCGCATCAGACCGCAGAAGCTGCCTACGAATCTGTACTTGCAAAAGTTGGCGCCACACTGCCTAAACGCGATGCTGTAGATACACGTGTTACAACAATGGTGCGTACAGGAAAACCAATGACCGAAACAGGAATCATCAAGGATATTTCCGAGGTTGGAGGTTATCCTGCCCTGACTTTCAATCCTACTCAAGTTCCTGTTGACAGTGACGGTGACGGAATGTCCGACGAATGGGAAATCAAGTACAATCTTGATCCTAAGAATCCGGCAGATGGTGCGCTTGATTCCGACAGTGACGGTTATACGAACATAGAGGAATACCTCAATGGCACCAATCCTTACGAAAAAATTAACTACCGCAATCTCGGCAATAACGTCGATACCATTAGTTAATTCAAATAAGAAGAAAACATAAAATATGTTTTTAAACATGTTATATTTTTTGGTTTATAGAAATTTGTTTCATATCTTTGTCGAGTTCAGCACAGTACAGCACAGAGTACTCTATGGATTGTGACATGCTTATGAAAGGATACATTTTTTTTGAAAAAGACCGTGTACGTGCACGGAAAAAATACAAGGTCGGAAGACTAATGAAAATGCACACAAATATTTACTTACGAGATTATATTAACAAATTTATTTTTGCATGAAGAAGAAAATTATACTATCGGTTATTGTCTTGTTTTTAGCAGGCAGCAGTATTTTTGCTCAATATCCCCGCATTACGCAGGAAGTAGGAGCGCAGTCAGATGAACTATTACGTAAAGCGGACGCATCTTCAGATGCGGCATTTGCAAAAGCATTGCCGATTATAGAGCAAGAAGCAAAAGAAGGGCGGCCGTATATTCCCTGGGCGGAACGGCCATCGGACTTGCCACAAGCGAAAATTCCGGCATTTCCGGGCGCTGAAGGCGGTGGCGCTTACAGTTTTGGCGGTCGTGGAGGAAAAGTGATTGTGGTTACTAATTTGGAAGACAGCGGCCCCGGTTCCTTGCGCGATGCATGTGAACAGGGAGGCGCCCGTATCGTTGTTTTCAATGTAGCCGGAATTATCCGTTTGCAATCGCCTTTGATTGTTCGTGCACCTTATCTTACCATTGCAGGCCAAACGGCGCCGGGCGATGGCGTATGTATAGCCGGTGAATCACTTTGGGTAAATACGCATGATGTAGTGGTACGCCACATGCGTTTTCGCAGGGGCGAAACCTGGGTGGGTCGTCGCGACGATTCATTCGGTGGAAATCCGGTTGGGAATATCATGATTGACCATTGTTCAAACAGTTGGGGCTTAGACGAAAATATATCTTTCTACCGGCACATGTATGATCCGGGGGATGGTTCCAAAGAAAAAAAATTACCGACTGTCAACGTAACCATTCAAAATTCGATTTCTTCGCAAGCCTTAGATACTTACAATCATTCTTTCGGGAGTACGCTGGGAGGAGAAAATTGTACGTTTATGCGGAATCTTTGGGCAAATAATGCCGGACGGAATCCGTCAATCGGTTGGAACGGCGTATTTAATTTCATCAATAATGTAGTGTATAACTGGGTGCACCGCTCAGCTGACGGCGGAGATTATACGGCGCTGTATAATTTCATCAACAATTATTACAAACCGGGTCCATTAACGCCAAAAAATTCTCCGGTAGGACATCGTATTCTGAAACCGGAATCAGGCAGAAGTAAATTAGGTTATTATGTTTTCGGCAGAGTGTATGCAAACGGAAACATTGTGGAAGGTTATCCGGAAGTAACAGCCGATAACTGGGCGGGCGGCATTCAGGTTCAGGAGCAACCTGATACAAAAGGATATACTGAAAAAATGAAATGGAATGAGCCTTTTCCGATCACGAATCCTTTCCCGATTATGACGGCGCAGGATGCCTACAACTTTGTATTATCGAATGTAGGCGCTACTTTTCCGAACCGGGATATTGTGGATCAAAGGCTTGTAGAACAAATCAAGACAGGTAAGGTATATTATGCGGAGGGTTTGAATCCGGAAGAATTTTATCAGTTTGAACACCGCCGTTTGCCGAAAGATTCCTATAAACAAGGAATTATTACCGATATCAAGCAAGTGGGAGGGTATCCGGACTACAAGGGAACTCCTTACAAAGACAGTGATAGCGACGGCATGCCCGACGCATGGGAAAAGAAATACGGATTAAATCCGAATGATTCTTCCGATGCCATAAAAGACCTGAATGGTGATGGCTATACCAATATTGAAAAATATATCAACGGTATTGATCCTGCTAAAAAGGTAGATTGGAAAAACCCTAAAAATAATAAGGACACATTACTTGGTAAAAAAAATCTTTTATAATAAAAATCATAAATACTAAAAAATAATAAATATGAAACATTCATGTAATACTTTCACTCAAGGGGATGAAAAGGGGATTGCGGGTCAAGCCCGCAATGACAGTTCTTTACGTATGAAACAAAATCAGTTGAAAAAAGGAAGTATGTTGTTGTTTACGTTGGTTGTGCTTTTTTTCTCATCCTGTGTTGAAGGATACAAGGATGAAATAACTTGGACATCCAATGTAAAAAACGTTACACTGGAGTCGCCTGAGGCTGATAAAATAACCATTAAGTTCAGTGCAGATGGTTCTGAGCAAACGATTGAGTGGCCCCTTGTACCGGGTGCGGGTGGGTATTTGCTTTCGGTCTATAATATGGACGACCCCAACACTCCGTTGCCTATCGGCGAAGAAAATCAAATAGTGGACGGAATATCTGTGAAACGCCAAGCCACGGAAGATACTCGCTACAAAGTAGTGATTAAAGCTTTAGGCAACCCAAAGAACAACAACAAGGAAGCTGAATCCGCTACGGAAAAGCTATACGACAACATGTTGGCCGTTACGGCGATCATTCCGAACGGAACGAATTTGTCGAATTATTTCGCAAGCAATCCTATTCCCGCAAGCAATACGGAATTGTGTTATGAATTGGTAGCCGGCGGCAATTACACCATGAACGGCAATATTCCCATAGGATTGACATCGGTAACTTTCCGGGGAGACAAAACAGATCATTCAAAGTTAGTCATTACCGACGGTTCTTTCGTAAATGATGGCGCTGGATTCAAATTGAAATTCATTGATATGGACTACGCTAATTTTACAGGTACCGCAACCAATGCGGTTATTTACATGAATCCTACTTTAAATCCTGAAGCGCCGCTATCTGAAGGCGGATTCGTTGTTGTACCTACGACCTCCCCAGTTGCCATACAATCGTGCAAAATTACAGGACTGAAGTATTACCTTTTCTACGACAATGGTAAGAAGTATGCCATCGGAACTTTCCTTATCAAGGATTGTATCATTGGGCGAAGTGTTAATCAGAATGCAGCGGAAATACGTTTTGGTGCAGGAATGGTAAAAGATATGACACTGACTACCAGTACATTTTACAGCGAACAAGCAGATGGAAGTAATCGTTTCTGTCAGATTTCGGCAGGACATGTGGGCAACGTTAAACCTGCCACGGAGACATGGGCAAACGGAAGTCTTACAATTACCAACTCTACGTTTTACCAAGTTGATAAAACTTCCCAATCTTTTAATTCTAACGGAGCCATGAGGCAAGCCGGCGATAGAATAACCATTCAAAATTCTATTTTCGTCAATTCCTTTAATCAGGAAGCTATCAGGCGTTTTCGTTCTTCCAATACCGTTCCTGTTTTTACAGGTGGTTATAATTCGTATTGGTTCGATGGTGCATTTCCAACTAACGAGGTTACCCATGCCCAAGGGGATAATAGCGGTACACATTTTGAAATCGATCCACAGTTGACCTATTTGGGCAATGGCGAATTTAAATTGTCCGGTGCAGCTCAAGTAGCCGCCCTCACCGGCGACCCCCGTTGGCTGCCCGCCAAATAAGAGATAATACTGTATGAATTAAAATATTAATTAATCAATTAACAGATGAAACAAATTAAAAATATAGTATACTTGTTGTTATTGGTATGCATAACTTTCCCTACAATAGCACAAAATAAGCCGGATCAACAATCTACAGTAATCACGGGAGTTGTGCTGGATGAAAATAGCGAGCCTGTAACCGGCGCCAGCGTATCCGTACCCAATACTGCTATCGGTGCAGTCACGAATATAGACGGTAAATTTACGCTGAATACCGATGGTCAAAAAACAATCCAAATTTCGTATCTGGGTTATCAGACACAAATTGTGGATATTACCAATAAAAAGGAAATCAGTGTAAGCTTAGTTCCGACAGATTTCGAACTGGACGAAGTGGTGATCGTAGGTTACGGCGCTCAAAAGAAAGCGCACTTGACCGGTTCGGTAGCTACCGTAGCCCTTTCGGAAATTACCGACCTTTCCGCAACCAGTTTGGCTTCAACGCTTGAAGGTTTGATTACCGGTGTAAGCGTAAGCCAGTCGAGTAACCGTCCCGGCGAGACTGCAAGAATTTCTATCAGGCAAGGTAGTACACCCTTGTACGTTATTGACGATTTTGTGGTCCCTGAAGAAGATGGCGAAAGAATGTTCAACAATCTGGACCCCACTATGATTGAGAATATATCCGTTTTGAAAGATGCGGCTGCAGCTGTCTTTGGCGCACGCTCGGCACAAGGAGTTGTGCTCGTAAAAACCAAACGCGGACAAGTGGGTAAACCAAAAATTTCCTATAACGGACAATATGGTTATACCGATGAATTTTATCGTTCTAAAATGATGGATTCCTATAATTTCGGTCTTACTTGGAATGCCGTACGCGCAGCCGACCCTACTCAAGGCACAGTAGATAGACAAAAAGTATATTTCCAGGCAGACGAATTGGAAGCCATGAAGTCTCTTAACTACGATTTGCTGGACAAATATTGGAGTTCGGCTTTGACGCAAAAACACAGCATTAATATAAGTGGTGGTAGCGAGAGCGCAACTTTTTTCGGAGGTGTTTCGTATATTACGCAGGACGGAAATATGGGTAAAATAGCCTATGATCGTTGGAACTACCGCCTCGGCATGGATGCCAAAATCAACAAATGGACAAAAGCATCTTTACAAGTGTCCGGCGATTATGGCAATACAACAAAAGCCAACAACAAAGTGGGCGGAACAAACGCTGAAAAAGATTATGTAATGTTATTGACACGCCCACGGTATATCCCCGAATATATAGAGGATCCTAACGGCAAAATATTGCCTATTGCTCCTTACGGTGTTACCAACGGTCAATTGGAAACTACACAAGGATATCACTATAATGAGATTGAAAACTTGGGTAATTTCTTGAAAAATATGCCGCAAAATATGGTAATGAATGGTTCGTTGGAATATGATTTTGGTTGGAGTAACATTTTGAAAGGATTGAAACTCAAAGCTACCTATTCTAAAAATATTTCAGTTGATAAAGACAATGAGTATGGATCGGAATACACTCTTTATCGCTTTCCTGATGGAACAATCGGTCGTGGCGGTAGTGGGAATCACTTGTATGTAGGCACCGAAGGCTATCCGTTGAATTTTGATAATCTGACTACGGTTACGGTTATCAACGGTAATAGTAGTTATCTTCGTAGAAATATGGGTCGTAGCGATAGCTATCAGGTGAATTTTATTGCTTCTTATGCACGTACTTTCGGTTTGAATTCGGTAAGCGGATTGTTTACAATAGAAAAATCCGAACGCGAATATGAGTATGTATGGGGTAATGTAAACTTACCTTATAGTTTTACAAACTATCAGTCAAATGGTGCAAGCGGCGACCAAACCACAGTATTTAATCGTTCTGAATCAGGGTCTTTGTCGTATGTGGGTCGTTTGAATTATTCTTACGCCGACAAATATCTGGCAGAATTTTTGATCCGTTCGGACGCAAGCACCAAATTTGCCCCCGAAAATTATTGGGGAATATTCCCGTCGCTTTCGTTAGGCTGGATTATTTCGGAAGAATCTTGGTTTCAAAATAGTGTAAAAGCTATTGATTTCTTGAAAATTCGCGGTTCTTTCGGCCTTTTAGGTCGAGACAACCTAACGGCTTGGGATTGGGCGCAATATTATGGCAATGAGGTAATCAAAGGACCTATTTTTGGTAATAACATTGACCAGAATGCGGGACCACATTTCCAGATACCCAATTCTGTACCTAACCGCAATTCGCACTGGGACAAGAGCTACAAGAGTAACATTGGTTTGGATATTAATTTCCTGCGGAATCGCTTGTCCGTTACCTTGGATGGCTATTACGACCGCTATCGCGAAGAATTGCTGTCGATAAGCAGTGCACCGGACTATCCCACAACAGTAGGTGCTAATGCATCGGTTTCTAACTATGGTGAATCAGATAGATACGGAGTAGAAGTCTCTTTAGGATGGCGCGACAAAATTGGCAAGGATTTCAAATATTACGTAAAACTCAACACCGGATACAACGATAATAAACTTATTGTGCGTTCGTGGTCGGATGTTGCCACACGCGCATTAGATGCGATGGTTCCGAATGAACGTAGTGACCGTGGGTCATGGGGCTACGAATGTATTGGTATGTTCCGCAGCTATCAGGAAATTGCCGAATACTTTGCCGAAAACAATCTTACAACTTATATGTCAAAAACACAGGCGGATATTCATCCAGGCATGTTGATTTACAGGAATGTACGCGGTTCACAGAAATCTGACGGTACGTATTACGAACCGGGCGACCCAAATGATCCCGAAGGAAATAAAATAGATTCAAACGACCGGATTAAAATTTCGAACCGCAGCAGTAATATCTATGGTTTCACACTTAATTTCGGAGGTGAATACAAAAACCTTTCGTTGAGCGCACAATTAGGCGCCAGCTGGGGTAGCTACGCCATGATGCCTACGCAGGCAATCAGCAACAGGAGCGTAGTTTCTACCGGTTCGGGTTATGATGTAATGCAATATACCAATTTACCCTCTTTCTGGACAGGCAATATGTTTGTTTACGACGATGTACTGGATGCGCAAGACCGTGTGGTTGCTTATCAAAACAGGGAAGCAATCTATCCAAACTTGCGCTTTTCCGATGTCAATTCGGTTGCCTCTACTTTTTGGAGAATAAACAATGCTAACGTTTTCTTACGCAACATTACGCTGGCTTATAGTTTGCCTAAACCATGGATAAACAAGGTGGGAATCGAAAGTTGCCGGATTAATATTACCGGCCAAAACATTTTGGATTTCTACAATCCGTACCCCGACAAATTCATGAGCCAGAACTCCAGTTACAGCACATACCCTACTTTGCGTAAAATTACGATGGGTTTAAATATTACATTCTAAAAAAGACAACAAAGATGAAAAAAATAAATAAATTAGTTTTCGGAATCGCTTGTTTAGCGGTCACATTCCTGTGGATGGGTTGCAGTGACGAATTTTTGAAAGAAAAGAAGGATTACAGCCATCTTTCTCCTGATATATACAATGATTATATTGGCGCAAAGATGCGGGTAGAAGATATTTATCTGCGTCTGTTGCCGAATGCCAATGACGGTCTTACCTACAGAAGTCCGAGCGCAGGTAAGTCTGATATTCAGTCGCAATCAACCGAAGAATTTACGGGCCTTTCCAATTATGTGAATCCTGACATAGTAGTAACTACGTCAAGCAATCTGAATGACTGGTTTCACGTAAGCAAATCGACAAGTGGAGGTCCTTGGGGCGAAATACGCAACTGTAATGATGTTATTGAAGGAATTTTGAATAGTACGCTTACCCAAGAACAAAAAGATGAGTTGCAAGGACAGGTCTATTTTTTACGAGCATGGCAGTATTACATGTTGGTAAAAACCTATGGAGGCGTGCCTATCATTGACAAGGTGCAGATAACGGATGTGGGTGAAGCGCAAAATTTGTCTGTGCCTCGCTCGACCAGCAAGGAATGTATTGATTTTATATGCAACGATTTGAATACGGCTGCCGAAATGTTGCCGTTCAGTTGGGGTGGAACCGATTTTGGCCGCATTACCAAAGGCGCGGCCTTAGCCCTGGCGGGACGTGCACGCTTGCTTTATGCAAGCCCCTTGTTTAACCGTTCGGACAATAAAGATCGTTGGCAAGCTGCATACGAAGCCAATAAAGAAGCGATTGATAACTTGACGGCAGGTGGTTTCGGTTTGGCTTATCAAGGCGGTGCGGGAATCAATGCTGCCGGTTGGTCAAGGATGTTTTCCGACTTCAACAGTAATGAAGCTGTATTTGTAACGCTTTATAATAGAGTGCATGACGACAACGCTTCTCATGAAATCTACCGAAATAACCATAGGGAACAAGGCCTGCGTCCCTCTAATGCTTCCGGCGCTACCAGTAATACCGGAACGAGCGCAACTGCAATGATGGTGGATTTATTTCCGATGGCAGACGGTAAAAAACCAACCGAAGTGGGAATATACAACTACAGCCCATTGAAGTTTTTTGAGAATCGCGACCCGCGTTTCTACCGCACGTTTGCTTTCCCCGGCGTATATTGGCGGTTTGAAGGTAATCCATTGGCATGGGCGCCTCCTGTTCCCTCGAATGCCGTCTATAACGGAGCAGACTATGTGCTGTGGAATTATTCCTGGTATGCCGATGCCGACAAACAAGCAGATGAAAACCTGAGCGGCTATGGCGCTGATATGTTGGGTCAAAACTATAGAGGTGTCTACGTCCGCAAGCGTTCCAACGATTTTGATATGACTCCCGCTCCTACTTGCTTATACCGGTGGCCTGCTACTGCTGCCGAAAATCGGCAAGGTGCGTTTGGCGAAGGCGCCATGCCTCATATAGAAATTCGTTATGCCGAAGTGTTGCTCAATTTTGCCGAAGCTGCTTGTGGCGCCGATCACCCTGCTGATGCCGTACAAGTGTTGAAAGATATTCGCAGACGTGCAGGTTACACCAACGAAGCGGAAAACTACGGTTTAGATGTAGCCACTTTGATGGCCGACCGTGGTAAATTGTTTAGCGCCATCTTATATGAACGCCAAATTGAGTTGGCTTATGAAGGTAAACGTTTCGACGATATGCGTCGTTGGTTGCTTTGGGATGGCGGCGCTAATTTCACCCAAGTGGATAATGCACCGAGCACATGGGCGCTAAGCGGTTTTGGCGGAAGCACCTGTAATTATTTGGGTGTAGCTCCTCTCAACGGTAAGCGTCGCGACAACATCGAACTCCATACTATTGCTACTGCTACTGAAGCACAAGGACAAGATCCCATTGCTGCCGTTCGTCCGAAGGCTTTGGATCTGAAAGAAGATTTAAGTTCTCAATTTAGCGGTTTGGCTACTTTCTACGATAGCTATTTAGTACGCAAAGTACGTAGAGGTGATGAAGCAGGTAAAGTGATTACTTTCTTGCCGAAATACTATTTCATCGGTCTTACAAGTGGCGCTCAGGTAAACAACATTACTTTGGAGCAAACCATTGGGTGGGCAGATGCTAATAAAGGTAGCGCCAACGGAACTTACGATCCATTGGCCGAATAACATATAAAAATGGAAAATAGATAAATTGTTAAATATTAGGTGTGTATGAAAATTGTCATTAATTTTATAGTTGTACTAATACTGGCGTTTATCACACCGGCATTAGCCGATAATTTGTCTGCGCAACAGCAAACCCGGACCATCTCCGGGATTGTTGTTGACGAGAATTCCGATCCCGTAGTTGGAGCCGGTATTAGTGTTCCCGGTTCTTCTATCGGAATATCTACGGATACGGATGGCAAATTCCGCCTTGCTATTCCGGCGGATAAATCAACTATCCGGATTAGTTATTTGGGTTATCAAACCCAAACTATCTCTATTGATAGCCGAACCGATTTTACTGTTCAATTGGTTCCGGAAAATAAAGAACTGGATGAAATTATTGTTATCGGATATGGAACGGTTCGTAAACGTGATCTTACCGGCGCTGTATCTTCCGTAAAAAGTAATGAAATTACCATGGCGCCTGTTACGAATATCATTGAAGCCATGCAGGGTCGTGTGGCCGGTTTGGATATTGTACGGGAGGATGGTAGAGTCAATTCCGACTCAAGAATTTTGCTCAGGGGAAACCGGTCATTGACTGCCGAAAGTGCGCCTATTTATATTATCGACGGCATACAGGGTGATATCAATAACCTGAATGCAAATGATGTTGCATCTATTGATATATTGAAAGACGCTTCTTCTACAGCCATCTATGGTTCTGCAGGCGCTAACGGCGTAATTATTGTGACAACCAAGCAGGCTGAAAAAGGAAAAACACAGGTTGATTTTAGCAGCTATGTCGGGGTAAACACAAATCCGAGGTATCCCAAAGCATTGAAAGGAGACGCATGGATAAAATATCTGCAAGAAGGTTACCGTTCTACTTATCCGGATGCCGCTACACCGGACAATACTACATTGTTTACCGCTTACAGCATTAACCCCGAACGGGTAATACCGTATGTCCAAAACGGACAATGGATAGATTGGGTCGATGAAAGTTTGCGTACGGGCATACAACAAAACTATTCGGTTTCGTTGCGAGCCGGTAATGAAAATATAAGGGGACAATTCTCTTTGGGATACAACAAAAATCAGGGCGTTTACTTAGATGATGAGGCCCAACGGTATACCATGCGTGCAGGCATAACGACACAAGTTGCAAAATGGATGACCGCCGGTATTCAGACCGGATTAATCTGGACGGACGCCAATTCGAGAAGCAGCCGTGTTAACAGGGCGTTCAGTACGCTTCCTTTAGGAGAAGTGTATGATGAAAGCGGCAATATCAAACCATATCCTATTGAGGGAATATCAAGCGTTAGTCCGATTGTTGATAACGTGCCGGGCGCATATAGCAACAATGCAAAACAAATTCATTTGACGGCAAATCCTTATATCGAACTAAATCTACTCAAAGGACTGTCTTTTAAATCAATCCTGGGTACTACGCTTAGTGCAAGAAGACAGGGTACATTCAATAGTGATCATACTTATATGGTGTTGACGGGCAGTTCCGCGGCAATCAAAAATGCCACTTATGCAACGCGCTTAGTTTATAACTACACATGGGAAAACATACTCAATTACAACACCATGATAGGCAAAGACCATAGTATCTCGGCAACATTGCTTTCTTCCTGGGCGAATAACCAGAGAGAAGAAGCGTCGGGGTACAGTGAAGACTTCCTTTATGATGAATTTCTTTATTACAGCTTGCAGGGTGGCGTTCGTCCGGGTGTTAGTTCAAGGTATTCAGGCACGAAAATGTTGTCTTATGCCGGCCGTTTGAATTATGCCTACAAAGGCAAATATTTACTGACGGTATCGGCCCGTATGGATGGCGCTTCTCAATTGTCCGAACAATGGGATACTTTTCCGGCTGTAGCTTTCGCTTGGCGTATTTCCGATGAAAATTTCATGCAAGGAACAACTGATTGGCTAAGCAATTTGAAACTTCGGACAGGTTATGGCGTTTCAGGAAATTCTAATATAGGCGCTTATTCTACTAAAACAGAAGTCACCAGTTCGGGTTTGGATGCAATCAATCTCGGGTCAGGGCAATTGCTTACCAGCGTGCTTACGGAAACGGTAGGAAACAGGACATTGGGTTGGGAAAAATCCTACAACTTGAATATCGGATTGGATGTCGGGTTATTTAAAAATCGCGTAGAAGCGACACTCGAATGGTATGATACCGATACAAGAGATGTGCTTTACAGAAGAGATTTGCCGTTTTCCGGAGGTGGTTTCACAGCGAAAACCTCCTACAAGATGACGGCGAATATAGCCAGAATGCATAATAAAGGTATAGAGCTTACATTGCTTACAAGGAATATAAACAGCAAAAGTTTCCAATGGACGTCTACCTTGACTTTTGCCCGGAACACCGAAAAAGTAAAAGAAATCAATTTGGGTAGCGGTATCTCGGCAGATGATTTGGTTTCTTTAGGTCTTTTCATTGACAATCCGAAAAATACCGTTTACGGAATAAAAAAATTAGGTATCTGGCAATTGGGAGAAGAAGCGGATGCTGCGGTATTCGGCCTTTTACCGGGTGATGTGAAAGTGCAGAGTAACCTCACAAAAGTGCGGGATGGCGTTTGGGTTGATAATACAAAAGAAACGCCGGTTGAATATACCGCCGACAAACCTTACACCGTTTCTACTGCCGACCGTATCATCTATGGCCAGAGCGACCCGAAATGGACAGGCGGATTTCAAAATACATTCTATTGGAAAAATTTCGATTTGAATATTTTTGCGACAGCGCGTTGGGGACATCTGACAAATGCCAGTCTTTTAAGCTATTTTGGAAGAGAAGCTATGCCTGACACGTACAATTACTGGACGCCGGAGAATCCGACAAACGATTTTCCACGTTACTATATGCAGCGAACCACGCAGTATACCAGTCCCGTACAAAGCCTCTCAGTTGTAGATGGCTCTTATGTGAAAATTAAAAATATTAATTTAGGATATGAAATTCCACGTAAAATCAGCAAAAAGATAGGACTATCTCGATTGCATGTTTACGGGACGCTCTACAATCCTATTATTTTCACAAAAAGCCATTTGCTGAAAGATATTGATCCCGAATCGGGTTCCAGTGATTCATTTCCGCTGTACAGACAAATGGTGTTTGGTATTAATGTTACATTTTAAATATAAATCTACAGATGAAAAAAATATATCAAATAATAATTGCAATCATTCTCTTATCGGGAAGTCTGTTTACTTCTTGTACATTGGATGAATGGAATCCGTCCACAGTGGATTTGGAAACTGCATATAAATACAAAAACGGATACGAAAGTTTGATCAATTATTGTTATGACGGACTTTATTACTTTTATGGCAAAATTGATGGTATAGGCGCCATGGAAATGGGTACCGACTCATGGGTCAATACCGGTTCCGGCGAAAACGGCTTCCTTCTTTACGACAATAACATGAATAGTACATTAGGAACTTTACGTACCATTTGGCAAGGTTTTTATTCCACTATAAATTATTGCAATACAGCTATTTATTACGCAGAAATAGTAGAAGGATATTCGGATGCGGAACTGCAAGCGAAAGTAGCCGAAGTTTATTTTTTACGGGCATGGTCGAATTGGCATCTTGTAGAACAATTCGGTGGGGTCGTATTGAAAACGCAACCTTCTACCATAACCGGCGTCGATAACAGCCCTGTACGGAATAGCGAAGAAGAATTTTATGATTCGATTATTTCCGATTTACAATATGCATGTGAAAATTTGCCGGTATCGCAAGGAGTTGAACGAGGGCGAGTTTCTAAAAAAGCCGCTTATGCAATGCTGGCAAAAGCTTGTCTCCAGCGAACACGCTTGGGAGAAAAGGAAAAATACGCAAAAATGGCTTTGGATGCAGCGGAAGAATTGATCAATAATCAGGGCAAATACAGCATTGCGCTCTATACCAGTGACGCCAATCAGTCCGGTTTTGCCAAATTATGGTCGAGTGAAAATAATAAGAATAATGCGGAATTTTTGTTTTTGGAAGCGATTGATCATATCGAAGGAAAAAACCCGGATTCATTTAACCGTGGACGTACACGGCAATATTATGTGATGGATTGTAGAACAGTTGGCGCCGTTTGGGGAACGCAAGAGTCGGATGCTTGGCTGAGTAGGGCAAATACACGAAATTTTAAACCGTCAAAATATTTGCTGACAAGTCTGTTTCCTCCTGTCAAAAATTCTGCCGATACCCGTTTTGCAGAAACATTTTTCTACGAGTATTATAATGCAAATTCTTCCTGGTCTAACCTGACCATAACGGCAAATATGGTGAATACGTATCATAAAAATTCTAATTTAACGGGCCATATAATTCCCAATACGGCCGGAACGATTCAAACATTGGCCCGTGGCGGAAAAGGTGTAAACTGTATGGGTGTTGTCAATATGGTGGACGATGACGGAGACGGCTATTTAGACGGACTTTCAATCTATACGCCGAACTGGACCGTACCTGTAGATGAAAAAAGAGACCTTCCGTTCTGGGTGGTTGATCCTTCGGATATGTTTGATGCCTCGGGAAAATGGATCACAGTGGAAACAAATCCTGCGATGGGAACTTATTTCAAAGAAATTTATCCTTCTTTAAAAAAGTTTTCCTGCTTACAATATGTCGATGACCGTCAGCAATGGTTGGGAGATATTCCGATTATCCGCTTGGGAGAAGTTTATCTGATTGCCGCAGAAGCTGCATTATTGTACAACAACGACCAGCCGACCGCATTGAAATATGTAAACGAAATACGCAAACGCGCTGCGGTAACAGGTCGTCAAAACGAAATTGTAGCGACCCAGGGTGAAATGACATTAGACTATATTTTGGCGGAGCGCGGCAGAGAAATGTGTGGAGAGCAAGTCCGTTGGTATGATTTGAAGCGAATGGGCAAACTGACATCTCAATATCTTACGTCTACCAATCCGGATATTTTGTTTTTTGATGAATCCAAACATAAGATTAGACCGATTCCTCAGTCTTATTTGGATGCAATTTCCAATCCGGACGAATTTGGGAATAACGGATACTAAAAAATACTTACAACGAACATAATTGTAACAATAAACATAATGAAAAAAATTGTTATTTCAGTTGCTATTCTATTTGTAATGGGGGTGAGTGTTTTTGCACAATATCCTAAGATTACGCAGGAAGTCGAGGCACAATCGAACGAATTGCTGCGTAAAGCGCAAGAATCCTCTGATGCCGCCTTTGCAAAAGCCTTGCCGGTTATTGAAAAAGAAGCGGAAGAAGGGAAGCCGTATATTCCCTGGGCGGCGCGTCCTTCGGATTTACCGCAAGCGAAAATTCCGGCATTTCCGGGCGCTGAAGGCGGTGGCGCTTACAGCTTCGGCGGTCGCGGCGGAAAAGTGATTGTAGTCACTAATTTGGAAGACAGCGGTCCCGGTTCCTTGCGCGAAGCTTGTGAACAGGGAGGCGCCCGCATCGTTGTTTTCAATGTTTCCGGGATTATCCGTTTGCAATCGCCTTTGATTGTTCGTGCACCTTATATTACGATTGCAGGCCAAACGGCTCCGGGCGATGGCGTATGTATAGCGGGGGAAACGCTTTGGGTGAATACACATGATGTAGTGGTACGTCACATGCGTTTTCGCAGGGGTGAGACCTGGGTGGGTCGTCGCGACGATTCATTTGGGGGAAATCCGGTTGGGAATATCATGATTGACCATTGTTCTACCAGTTGGGGATTGGATGAAAATATTTCTTTTTACCGACACATGTATGATCCGGGCGACGGCTCCCAAGCAAGAAAATTGCCGACAGTGAACGTGACGATTCAGAACACGATTTCATCGCAAGCCTTAGATACATACAATCATTCGTTCGGCAGTACTTTGGGTGGCAGAAACAGTACATTCATGCGTAACTTATGGGCGAATAACGCCGGACGAAATCCTTCGATCGGTTCAAGCGGTATTTTCCATTTCATCAATAATGTAGTGTATAACTGGGTACACCGCTCAGCCGATGGTGGCAATTATGCCTCACAGTATAATTTCATCAATAATTATTACAAACCGGGTCCATTAACGCCCAAAAATTCTCCGGCAGGACACCGTATTCTGAAACCGGAATCCGGCAGAAGTAAATTAGGTTATTATGTTTTCGGCAGAGTGTATGCAAACGGAAACATTGTGGAAGGTTATCCGGAAATAACGGCCGATAACTGGGCGGGCGGCATTCAGGTTCAGGAACAACCCGATACAAAAGGATATACTGAAAAAATGAAATGGAACGAACCTATTCCGATTGATAATCCTTTTCCAATCATGTCTGCACAAGCGGCATACAGTTTTGTACTGGATAATGTAGGCGCTACGTTGCCGAAAAGAGACATCGTAGATCAACGGATCGTTGAACAAGTTCGTACCGGAAAAATATACTACAATGAAAAGGTGAATCCGGAAGAATTTTATCAATTCGAACACCGCCGTTTGCCGAAAGATTCCTATAAACAAGGAATTATTACCGATATCAAGCAAGTGGGCGGTTACCCGGAATACAAGGGAACACCTTACATCGACAGCGACAAAGATGGTATCCCCGACGCATGGGAAAAGCAATACGGATTAAATCCGAATGATCCTTCCGATGCCATAAAAGACTTGAATGGTGATGGCTATACCAATATTGAAAAATATATCAACGGTATTGATCCTGCTAAAAAGGTAGATTGGAAAAATCCTAAAAATAATAAGGACACTTTACTTGGTAAAAAAGGTCTTTCTTAAAAACAAATAAAAAATTGTAAACTCATTAAATTTATGTACACATGAAAATTATTGTTAATCTTACGATTATGCTCTTGCTGGCATTTATGATAATGCCGGTAGCAGCCGAGAACTCATCCGTGCAACAGCAATCGAAAACTGTAACGGGAACTGTTGTAGATGAGAATGATGAACCGGTTGTTGGCGCCCGTGTCTTTATCCCAGGTGCTTCAATCGGAACAACTACGAATCTGGAAGGTAAATTCTCTATCAATATACCTGTTGATAAGAAATCATTCCAGATTACCTATTTGGGTTATAAAAACCAGACTTTGAGCCTGTCTGCCGGGAACTATTTTACTGTTAAATTGGTTCCGGTAAATATTGAATTGGAAGAAGTAGTGGTAGTCGGATACGGAAACCAGAAACTGAAAAATGTAACCGGTGCCATTACGACTGTCAATCCTGAACAATTTAAGGATCTTCCTTATGGAAATCTTGGCGCGATGTTGCAAGGCGAAATTGCCGGCTTGCGTGTAAATGGAGGACAAACCCGGCCCCAAAGCCAAGCTTCCCTGATCATTCGAAATCCGTTTACTTTATCGAAAGACGGAGGTACGACCGATCCAATTTATATTGTCGACGATATTATTGTTTCTTCGGGAGCTTTCAATAATATTGATCCAAATGAAATTGAACAAATATCTATTGTGAAAGACGGCGCTGCAGCTGTTTATGGCGCAAGAGGTTCTCAAGGCGCAGTATTGGTGAAGACCAAAAGAGGGAAAGAGGGACAAACCCGCGTTTCCTATAGTGGCCAGTTTGGTTATAACGACGAAATGGCGCGACCCAAAGTGATGAGCGCTTATGAATATGGCCTCTTCTGGAATCGTTATACCGGCGCCAACGGAAACAGCACGATCAGCAATCCTAAGACCGGTCTTTTTCAGGCAGACGAATTGGAAGCCATGAAAGGTATGAATTACGACTGGTTGGATGAAGCCTGGAAAGCTGCCAGCAGTATGAAGCACAATATTAATCTGAGCGGTGGTATGAAAAATGCAACTTTTTTTGGTAGTGTATCCTATTTCACGCAGACCGGTAATTTGGGTCGCTTGGATTACGACAAATGGAATTATCGGGTAGGAGCGGATGTAAAAATGGCTTCTCATTTCAAGGTATCGTTTCAGGCCTCCGGTGATTATGAAACAACTGTTAAAACTTTCAACAAGGTAGGAGGAGAAAACGATGAAAATGATTACAATAGTCTGTTGTTCACACCCAAGTATATCCCACACCATCTTGACGGATTACCCCTGCTTCGCTATGGCGTTTCCAATAGTCAAAGGAATGCTGTGCAGCAATATAATTTCTTTGAATTGGAAAAAAGAGGGGACATTGTAGAAACTTTGCCGCAGTCGATGCGTATCAATGGCGCTATTGAATATGACTTTGATTGGAGTAAAATATTCAAAGGATTGAGAGTGAAGTTAAACTATTCCAAAGGTATTTCTACCACTAAATCCAGCCAATTCGGTTCAAAATACACCGGTTATTACTTCGGAACCAGAGGCGGTTCAGGTAATCACCTGTATATAGGAGAAGATTTGTTAAATACAACAAATCTCAAGACTGTTCAAGTAAATAACGGTAATCGTCTTTTGCGTGATATGACGCGAAATGATGATTATCAATTGAATTTTACAGCCAATTATGCTCGTAGTTTCGGATTACACAATGTGAGTGGGTTATTTTCTGTTGAGAAACGCGAGACTGATAATTCATCTACCCGCTTTATGAGAGAAGATCCCTTAGATTATACATTATTCAATGGAGAATACAATACGGCAACGGGAACGATAGACGGTACTACAGGTCGACAAGTATCGGGAGATATGTCTTATATCGGACGTTTGAATTATTCCTACAACGATCGTTATTTATTAGAGTTTTTGATACGATCGGATGCTTCTACCAAATTTTCACCGGAAAACTACTGGGGCATTTTTCCTTCTTTATCGGCCGGCTGGGTGATTTCGGAAGAGTCATGGTTCAAGGACAAAGAGAGTCTTAGTTGGTTGAATTACCTGAAAATCAGAGCCTCTTATGGGATTTTAGGGAAAGACAATACTAAAGCTTGGTTATGGCGGCAACGTTATACGTATCAAGCAAATAAAGGCGCTGTCTTCGGAACCAATGCAGGTGCAAATGTAGGTTGGGGTTTGAAAATGGAAGCCGCCCCGAATTTTAACGCTCATTGGGACAAAAATTATAAGCACAATATTGGACTTGATACCCGCTATTTGAATGGACGTTTATCTGTTAGCATTGACGCTTACTTAGACAAAAACAGGGAAATGTTGGTTCAACGTGAAGCATCTGTTCCTGTGACGGTAGGAGGCGCTTTGGCCGCTGAAAATTATGACGAAATAGATGCTTACGGAGTGGAATTATCCTTAGGATGGAGAGGTAAAATCAGTGAATTCTCCTATAATATCAATGTGAATTCCGGTTGGAATGATAGCCGCTACATTAAAAAAGACTGGCCGGCTATATTGGCTTACAACAGTGTCTATCCCGGTGGACCTACGGATATGGGAACCTGGGGATACGATTATATGGGTATGTTCCGTACGCAAGCGGATATAGACAACTATTTCGCAGAATACAATATTACCTCCTATCTGAATATGACGCAACAACAAGTGAAGCCGGGTATGTTGATATACAGGGATATAAGAGGCCCGCAAAGAGAGGATGGAACCTACGAAGGGCCGGACGGCATTGTAGATGGTAAAGACCAGATCCAATTGGCGAAAAGATCAAGTAGTCCTTACGGCTTCAACCTGAGATTAGGCGGAGATTGGAAGGGTTTGTCCTTTAGCGCTTCTTTTGGCGCTTCCTGGGGTGGATTTTCTGTCCTTCCGGGACGATCGGTGTCCAATTTGGAATACAACAATGTAGCCATTTTCTGGAACGATATGTTTACGCCGGAAGATATTTTGGATTCTAACGGAAATGTAGTGGCGTCTGCCAATATTAATGCTAAATATCCGAATGTGAATCTTTCCGGTACAACAGCCGATTCAAGGTTTTGGGAAGTAAATTCTTTCAGAATGAATTTGCGTATTCTGACGCTGGGTTATTCTTTGCCGAAAAAGGTTGCAAATCAATTGCATATAGAATCTTGCCGGTTAAACTTAACGGGAACAAATCTTTTGAGTCTCTACAATCCTTATCCGGAACATTTTACTGACCCTCAGGTCGGATTTAGCAGCTATCCGGTATTGAGAACATTTTCTTTAGGTGTAAATATAGGTTTCTGATTGATAAAAAACGAATGATATGAAAACAAATAATTATATAAAAACAGCAATAGGATTAATCAGTTTAGCGCTGATTATCACTTTGAATAGTTGCAGCGATGAATTCTTACAGGAAAAGAAGGATTATAGCGGTTTTAATGAAGAAATCTTCAACGATGTAAGAATGGCTCAGGCTAAAGTGGATTACATTTATAATTTGACACAACCTACCGGCCCCGGCGGTACGCCAGGAGCTACCTTGGAGGGATTTGGTTCTACTTCCTATACAGGAATTAATGTACTGTTGGAAGATGCAAGCAATGTGCCTGATGAATTTTTCACCAGCAATACAGGTGGTCCTTATGCCCGCATCAGGGAATGTAATATTTTTCTTAATAATATAGATAAAGGAACCTTGACCGAAGATGAAAAGAAAACTTTGAAAGGTGAAGTATATTTTTGGCGGGCCTATATATACATCCGTTTAGTTACGACTTATGGGGGTGTTCCGATTATTACCACTGCTCAGAATGCAATATTAGGTGATGCAGACCCGACACAAAGCGAGTTGAATATACAAAGAAGTTCAACAGCCGAATGTATCGATTTTGTTTGTTCGGATTTAGATAAGGCGATAGAGATGCTTCCCGGAAGGTGGCCGGATGCCAATTGGGGACGTATCACCTCCGGCGCTGCTGCGGCACTGAAAGGGCAGTTGCTGCTTACCTACGCAAGTCCTTTATTTAACAGGAACGATGATTCGGCAAGATGGCAAAGAGCCTACGAGGCTATTAAAGCAGCTTATGACATTTTGACAGCTAATAATTTTGGACTGGAAGACGGTGGCGGCATCCGAGCTGCCAAATGGGAACAAATGTTTGTAAACCGAACGACGAAAGAAGCGGTATTCGTTACTTTGTTTAACAATATCACCAACGATCAGTTCCGTCGACTTAATGGTGTGGAGCAGAGTGCGCGTCCAAAAGAATTACAAGGCGGCGGCGGTTCAGCTGCTACTATCGAAATGGTTGATCTGTTTCCTATGGTCGATGGTAAAAGACCGGGCGAAAGCGTTTATTCCTACGATACTTTGAAATTCTATAAAAACAGAGATCCGCGTTTTTACCGCACTTTTGCATTTAGCGGTGTCTGTTGGCCGTATAGTCAGAATAAAACTTATACCTTATGGAATTATCAGTGGTTCAAAGATGATGCAGCTTTCAATGGTGGAAAACCCGGTAACTCGGCGCAGTATTCCGGTGATGTTACCGGTTCGATATTCGTACGCAAACGTACCAATCCGGCAGCCAACTTTGTAGATGGCTGGCAGTTTCAGTTGTGCGCTTCGCCTTGGATGGAAATTCGTTTTGCCGATGTCGTATTGAATCTGGCAGAGGCGGCTTGTGGTGTGAATAAACTGGAAGAAGCCTACGAATACCTGAAAGATATCCGCGAGCGGGTGGGATATACCGGCGATTGCGGTTTGGATCCTATTTTGAAATCGAACCGTGACAAATTGTTCGGCGCCATCTTGTACGAACGGCAAATCGAATTAGCGTTCGAAGGAAAACGTTTTCTTGATATGCGTCGTTGGATGTTGTGGAATGATGATTTCGGCACTTGTACCCGCTTGGGTATTGAACCGATAAACGGAAAACGCAGACATGGCGTATTTTTGGGCATAAAACCAGAGGTGTATACGAGTGATAAATCGGGCGTAGATAACGATCCTTTCAATCCTATCAGTAAAATTTACGATCCTACCAAGGTGACAAGAGAGGGTATCAGTTTGGATCCGGATGCAGCGGATGCTACATTCAATGCGCAAATCTCCAAATTGGATAATTTTTACGATACTAATCTGAGACGTTTGCAGAATGATCAATGTGACGGAACCAGTACGCCTACTTTTTATATCAATTTTCAGAATCAGTATTATTTTATCGGCATCAGATCGAATGCATTGAGACAATCTCCTTATTTGTATCAAACAATAGGATGGAAAGATGCTTATAATAATCCTGGAACATTTGATCCATTGCAATAATCGTTAGTTTTTATACTAATTTTATCTTATCCTTATACAATTGTCGGTATTCTTTGCAATACCGACAATTGTAGATAATACTTCACAGATAATGAAAAAAATTGTTATTTCAGTTGCTATTCTATTTGTAATGGGGGTGAGTGTTTTTGCACAATATCCTAAGATTACGCAGGAAGTTGAGGCACAATCGAACGAATTGCTGCGTAAAGCGCAAGAATCCTCTGATGTCGCCTTTGCAAAAGTCTTGCCGAAAGATTCTTATAAAAAAGGGATTATCAACGGTATTGATCCTGCAAAAAAAGTAGATTGGACGAATCCTAACAACAACAAGGATACCCTTTTAGGCAAAAAAAACCTTTTATAAAATACATATTAGTGTTAAGTAAACTAAAAAACGTCGTATCGTCATTGCGAGGGCGAAGCCCGAAGCAATCCGGAGAAAGAGATGTAATAATTAGATTGCTTCAGCCGTCGGCTTCGCAATGACGGCAAAATATAATTTACTTAACATTAGTAAACTTTTTTAAATTTCTTATAAAAAACAAATTATACACAAATGAAAATATACTTATTTTTAATTCTTTTCTTGTTCTCGGCCTTAGCGGGAGCCAATGCCCAGCAGCAAGATGAAGCGGCCTACCTGAAAACATTGACTGACCGCTCGCAAAAGATTGTCAACACCCTGGATATTAAGGATTCGAATGTATACCAACGAGTAACGGATATGCTTGTAAATCAGTACAAATCGCTTGGTCTGATTCACGATGGCTTGGCTGCCGATATAAAAAAAACAAAGGATGAAGCAGCCATTAGCACCTTGAAATTACAGGCAGACCAAAAATTATACAACCTGCATTGTGAATTCATCGGAAAATTGTTGTCCGAACTAAGCCCGGAGCAAGTGGTTCAAGTGAAGGACGGGATGACCTACGGGGTTGTAAAAGTTACCTACGATTCTTATTGCGAAATGATTCCTTCTTTGAAACCGGAGGAAAAACGGCAAATGATGGCTTGGCTGATTGAAGGGCGAGAACATGCGATGGATGCGCCCTCGTCCAATAAAAAACACGAATGGTTCGGAAAATACAAAGGCCGCTTCAATAACTATCTTTCCCAGAAAGGATACGATATCCAGAAAGAACGGAAAGCCTGGGAAGAAAGGTTAAAAACAAAAACGCAAAACGGAGGCAAAACAAAAGCAGATCTCGACATTGAGAAAAAAGCCACCGAATGGCTTGCTGCTCTCAAACTGAACGATGAAGCGAAAGAATCACGTCTGCAAGCAGTAATTGCTACGCATCTGAAAGCAGTGCGTGATTGGCACAATGAACATCCTTACACCTTGATTCCGGAAGGTCTCAATCCAAGGACAGGTGACGTCCTGAATAAAGTAGACAGGCAATTGATTCTTGATTCGACCCTTCCGGGAAGCGTTCACGAAGCGTTAATGTCGGGATTGAGAAAAGACCTGAATGAAGAACAGGTAGAAGCGATTCTGGATAAATACACTATCGGCAAACTTGATTTTACCATGAAGGCTTACCGGGAAATCGTTTCCAATCTCACCAAAGAAGAAGATGCCGCCATTCTTGATAATCTGAAAAAGGCGCGTGAACTGTCTGTAGACTATAAGAATATGGATGAAATATCCGCTATTTTCAAAATTTACAAGACAAAAAATGAGTTATTTCTTTATCAAAACGGAAAGAACTGGAAAGCTATTTATAAAGATTATGTAGACGCGTCGAAAAAGAAATAAATGAAAAGGACTTTGCTCATAGTGTTTTTTCGCTCCTCAATCATAAGTATGGATAAATTAAGTAAGGAATAAGAAATGACGCATTTAGAAAGATTTATCGCTACTATTGAACGTCGCTTCACCGACAAGCCTGCCTCATGGCTCGGAATACCCGATGCGGCAGCCTTGCCGGGATTATTCGAATACTTTGGCGTCAGCGATTTAGCGAGTCTTAAACGGCTGCTTGACGATGATATTTTTCCGGTAGAATTGCCTTATCATTCGCCCGCAAGTAATGCTATTTATACAGCCTTAAATTTCTCCAAAGACCCGCTATCAACCGACCAGCGTACGCTGACCAAACCGGGTTTTTTCGAGGATTGTTCCGATCCGGTAAGGGTAGAACGCTTCAACTGGCCCGATCCTCGGAAATACATCGACCCCGAAGAGTGCCGGAAAGCGCTTGAGGACATCCCTCCGGGTTATGCCGTTATGGGTGTTGTATGGTCGGCGCACTTTCAGGATGCTTGCGCTGCTTTCGGAATGGAAACCGCGTTTATAAAAATGCTTACCGAACCGGAAATGTTCCGTGCGGTGATTGATCGCATAGCCGATTTTTATCTGAAAGCCAACGAGATTTTTTACGAAGCAACTAAAGGAAAATTACACGCTGTGTTGATTGGAAACGATTTCGGCGGTCAAACAGGACTCATGCTTTCGCCCGAATTGATTCGCGAATTTGTATTCGACGGAACAAAAAAGCTCATCGATCAGGCGAAAAGCTATGGACTGAAAGTAATCCATCATTCCTGCGGTTCGATTTTCGAAATCATACCCGACTTGATTGAACTCGGCGTGGACGCCATTCATCCCATTCAGGCATTGGCGGCTAATATGGAACCCGATCGATTGAAAAAAGCGTACGGGGAACGTATTTCGTTTTGCGGGGGAGTGGATGCTCAATACCTGATGGTCAAAGGCGATCCGGCGGATGTGAGTAAAAAAGTCGATGAGTTAAAAAGCCTTTTCCCCACCGGCTTAATTATTTCGCCCAGCCACGAAGCCATACTTCCCGATACCAAACCCGAAAACGTGGCGGCAATGTTTGGATTAAAATAGTAATTATAAATAACAAAAACAGATGAAACGCTTTGGAAATCTAATCGGACTGCGTCCCGAAAAGTTAGAAGAATATAAAAAGTTACACGTTGCGGTTTGGCCGAGTGTATTGAAAACTATTCGCGATTGCAATATCCGAAATTATTCTATTTATTATAAAGATGGTTTACTGTTCAGCTATTACGAATATATCGGCGATAACTACGAAGTCGATATGGCTCGTATGGCCGCCGACCCGGAAACACAACGCTGGTGGGAGGTATGCATGCCTTGCCAAAAACCGCTTGAAACCCGGGAGGAAGGCGAATGGTGGACCAATATGGACGAATTTTTTCATATAGATTAAAATGACGCCTAATCCTGTTCTCGGAACGATTCTGCATGCCATTGGCGGCGCATCTGCATCGGCATGTTATCTGCCCAGCCAGCAAACAAAAAACTGGTCGTGGGGAACCTTTTGGCTTGTGCAATCTGTTTTTGCATGGCTGATAATGCCATTACTGGTGGGTTATCTTACAGTACCCGATTTTTTTAAAATCCTCTATAACGCCCCATCTGATATAGTTTGGAAAGCATTCTTACTGGGAGCAGTATATGGATTCGGAGGAATGTCGTTCGGTTTTGCCATCCTAAGAATCGGATATTCACTTACCTATTCAATCAGTATAGGATTGTCGGCCGTATTGGGTACGATGACGCCTTTACTTATTCACGGTCAGGTGGTCGAATATTTTTCCCGTCCAGGAAGCAGCATTGTATTAGTCGGAATGATAGTCGCCGTTATTGGAATTGTATTTGTAGGCAAAGCCGGCTTTAGCAAGGAAAACGATTTTGGCGAACACAGCGATAAACCCAAATTTGACATGCGGACAGGTTTACTCCTCGCAATTGTGGGTGGCATACTGTCGGCGGTATTCAATATCTCACTCGAAGCCGGACAACCGATTGCAGATATGGCAGCCCTGCACGGAGCCGGCGAATTTGAAGGAAACGCCAAACTCATCGTCTCCACTTCGGGCTGTTTGGTCGTTAATCTGGTCTGGTTTATTATCGCAGGAATTAAAAACAAAACACTAAAGGAATTTTCATCTGCGAGCGGAATATCGGTGGCTCAACGCACAAAAAATACGCTATGGTCCGCCCTTGCCGGAACACTTTGGTGCGGGCAGTTTTTCTTTTATGGAATAGCGCACGTCCGGATGGGAAACTTCCAGTTTATCAGCTGGGTGCTGCACATGTCAATGCTGATTTTCTTCAGTTACGGAGTAGGATTGCTGATGAAAGAATGGAAAAATGTGTCTAAAAAAACATACCGGATTTTAATAATCGCCATGTTGCTATTATTTGTTTCCGCTGTGATAATATCGTATGGAAGTTGGTATGGCGAGAAAATGATGCAATAAACGTAAAAAATAATCATAATGAAAAAAGTATTATGTAATCTGTTATTTATCTGCTGGGTGGCGCAAAACACAATGTCGCAAATAGCGCCCGACAGTCAGGGCAACCGTATCCCTGATTTTTCCTACGCCGGCTATATGGCCGGTGAAAAGAAAATACCGGATGTTCCCGTTAAAATAGTAGTTCCTACGACGGCGGACGATGCCGGTCTTTCCATCCAGGCCGCCTTGGATTATGTTTCCTCCTTGCCGTTAAACAGTGACGGATTCAGGGGCGCCGTTCTATTAATGCCCGGCGAATACAAAGTTGCAGGCAGTTTGTATATTCGCGCTTCAGGCGTAGTATTGCGGGGGAGCGGAATGGGAGAATCCGGAACAAAACTGATAGCTGCCGGTAAAGACCGCCGCAACTTGTTGCGTATCATGGGGGTAAATGACAAAAAAGTGTCTACAGATACATTGACGGTTGCCGATGATCTTGTGCCGGTGAATGCGATGTCATTTGCTATTGCAGGGACTAACAGCTTGAAACCGGGTGATAAAATCATCATAAGACGTCCTTCAACGGCAGAATGGATCAAAGAACTCAGTTCCGGCCATTTCGGAGGAGGTTTGACAAGTTTGGGCTGGAAACCCAACGGATATGATATCTTATGGGACAGGACGGTTGTGTCTGTCGAAGAGGCAAAAGTTACAATCGATGCTCCCATCACCACTGCTTTGGAAAAACAATATGGCGGCGGTTTTGTTATTCCTTATACCTGGGATGGCCGGATTGCAAATGTTGGAGTCGAAAATCTATCTTTCATATCCGAATATGACACTGAAAATAAGAAAGATGAAGCACATTCATGGCTTGCCGTTTCGATAGAAAACGCTTCGGATGCATGGGTCAGATATGCCGTATTCAAACATTTTGCAGGATCGGCAGTACACATTGCAGAAACCGCAAAGCGCATCACTGTAGAGAATTGTAAGTCTTTAGAACCTGTTTCGGAAATAGGCGGACAAAGAAGGAACACCTTTTTCACGATGGGACAACAATGCCTCTTCCTGAGAATCCATTCGGAATATGGATACCATGATTTCAGTTTAGGTTTTTGTGCACCCGGACCAAACGCTTTTGTACAATGTTACGCTTATTTGCCTTACAGTTTTAGCGGCCCAGTATACAGTTGGGCTTCCGGTGTCTTATTTGATGTGGTAACCATTGATGGAAATGCTTTAAGCTATAAGAACAGAGGTAAAGAGGATGGGGGAGCAGGCTGGAATGCGGCAAACAGCGTCTTTTGGCAATGTTCGGCCTCCAGAATAGATTGTTTTGCACCGCCAACCGCCCAAAACTGGGCAGTAGGTTCATGGTCCGAATTTTCGGGAAATGGTCATTGGGAACAAAGCAATACACACGTAAAACCTTACAGCTTGTTTTTTGCACAGTTGAAAAACAGATTAGGCGATAAAATGGAAATTATCCCGAATTTATTAACCATAGAAACGGAAGCATCCACTTCTCCTACCTTAGAACAGGCTGCCGCCTTGACAAAATTAGCGGTAAATCCGACGCCGGTATTATTCGACTGGATAGATCGCTTGGTAAGCGAAAATCCGATATCTATCCTTTCGGAAGGAGCTAAAATACTGGATATAAGTAAAATAAAAGCAGTAGCAACACGGCAGAAAAAAGAATCTTTGGCCATAAAAAACGGCTGGTTGGTACGAGGCAACCGAATACAGACCGGAGGGAGAATCGGTATTCGCTGGTGGAGCGGTACGATTTTGCCGGCTTATCTGAAAAGAGAAGCGACTCCTCATCTTACCCGCTTTGTTCCGGGACGTACGGGAACAGGTCTGACCGATGCTATTGACGATGTTACCGGCTGGATGCTGCAAAGAAATGTATTGTGTTTAGATCATAATTATGGTTTATGGTATGACAGAAGACGCGATGACCACGAACGTATCCGTCGTATGGACGGCAATGTATGGCCTCCTTTCTATGAGCAGCCATTTGCAAGAAGCGGTCAGGGTACTGCTTATGACGGCTTGAGTAAGTATGATTTAACAAAATACAATGATTGGTACTGGATGCGTTTGAAACAATTTGCAGACCAGGCCGACCAAAAAGGACTGGTATTATTGCATCAGAATTACTTTCAGCACAATATTATTGAAGCGGGAGCGCATTGGACGGATTCTCCGTGGAGGCCGACCAATAATATCAACAACACAGGCTTCCCCGAACCGGCTCCTTATGCCGGAGATAAAAGGATTTTCTTGGCGGAACAATTTTATGACATTCATCATCCCGTAAGGAAAGTTTTGCACCGGGCATATATCCGCCAATGTTTGGATAGCTTCAAAGACAAGGGTTCTGTCATACAATTGATCAGTGAAGAATTTACCGGGCCGCTTCATTTTGTGGAATTTTGGCTGGACGTAATTGCCGAATGGGAACAGGAAACGGGCAAGCATCCCTTAATCGCTTTGAGTACAACCAAGGACGTACAAGATGCTATCCTGTCCGATCCGGTTCGTTCCAAAGTGGTGGACATCATAGATATCCGGTACTGGCTGTACCGGGAAAACGGAACCGTTTACGAACCGAAAGGCGGGCAAAACCTGGCTCCGCGTCAACATGCGCGGCAGACAAATCCCGGAAGAACTTCTTTCGAATCGGTCTATCGCGCCGTAAGCGAATACCGTACCAACTATCCGGAAAAGGCAGTTACGTATTATTCCGATGCCTACCCCCAATTTGCCTGGGCGGTTTTTATGGCAAGCGGTTCTTTTGCAGGATTACCTGCAATCAAAGATGGAAAATTTTTAGAAAGCGCTTCCGGAATGTCTATCGGAAGCAACCTGAATATCCCCGGTCAGTACGTTCTGAGTGGAGAAAACGGCTATATTGTTTATACAACAAACAAAGATATAGACTTAAAATCTTTTCCCGGAAAGCATACGGTTTACTGGGTCAATACGGAAACGGGAGCCATCTCGAAAGACAAGCCACAATCCCGGAGAAGTTCGGTTGCCTGGTTAGTGAAAAATTAACACATTATTTACACATGAAACAGTTATTATTAATTTTAGTCACAATTCTTGCGATGGTTTCTTGCGGAACCGGCAAGAAAGAAGTGTATATGTTCACTTCTTTTCACGAACCGGCCGACGAAGGCCTGCGTTTCTTGTATAGCTACGATGGTCTCAACTGGGACAGTATTTCCGGTGTTTTCCTAAAACCGGATGTGGGTCGGCAAAAAGTCATGCGTGACCCCAGCATTGTGAAAGGCCCCGACGGAACTTTTCACTTGGTTTGGACTTCCAGTTGGAACCAAGACCCCGGTTTCGGTCATGCTTCGTCAAAAGATTTGATTCATTGGTCGGAGCAACAACATATTCCGGTTATGGCACACGATACATCAACGGTAAATGTTTGGGCGCCGGAATTGTATTACGAGGACGAAACAAAGGATTACTATATCGTATGGGCGTCTACGGTTCCGTTCAAATTTGAGAAAGGTATTGAAAATGAATATGGGAATCATCGGCTGTATTATACAAAAACCAAGGATTTTTTGGATTTTTCTCCGGCAGCATTGTTTTATGATCCCGGATTCAGTTCGATTGACGCTGTTATTGTAAAACGAGCTTCGGCCGATTATGTGTTGGTATTCAAAGACAATACCCGTCCGGAAAGGAATATCAAGGTAGCTTTCGGGACTTCTCCCACAGGCCCGTACGGCAAAGCATCCGATGGATTTACGGAAATGTATACAGAAGGTCCGTCTGTGGCAAAAGTAGGGGAAGAATGGTTGATTTATTTCGATGCATACCGGAATAAAACATATAATGCCGTATCAACCAAAGACTTCATGACATTTGCGGATAGTAACGATAAAATAAAAATACCGGAGGGACACAAACACGGTACCATATTTAAAGTTACGGAAAATATTTTAAATAACATGCTCAATTCTACTTCAACAGGATTAAAAAAATGATGAAAATGCAAAAAATGACCGTTGGTCGGTGACTGAAGAGCAATCATGTTCTGATGATTTGAATTTTTGCTCAATAGCGCGTAATATTTTATTGCCTTACAGTGTAGCATATTTCCAGAAAAAGCCTTTGTATCGGGGAACTGACGGCGAACGAATTTATCCATCCTACACTGGTTAGTTGTAATTTACCCGGTACTTTAATGACTTCCCAGATGACGACTTTCCTCCCCAATTCGCTGCTCGAAGTTCGTACGGGAACGCTTTTCAATAAACGAAAAAACGGATTTGCAGTCAGAATTATTTCGCCCGACAATGCGGCCGTAAACGGTGTATTTCACGGCATCGACAATATTCTCACTTTCGACGAAGGTGTTCTCAACGATGTGTTTAATACACGCATCCGCTTCAACTCGATAGATTTCTTTCCTGAATTGGCTACCAACAAAGTTCGTGGCGTACCGGAACGGTTTTTTCTTCCCCCCGGATTTCTTAAAAATATAGTTCACAACGAGTTGTCAAGTATGGTTTATTTTTCGACGGGAGCAAGCGACCTTCAATATATGGACGAAGTAAAACTGAGAGGGAAAAATGATTTCACGATAACATTACCGCCTATTCCGCCCGGAACATACGAATTTCGCCGCTGTTGGGCGTAGCATGCATAAAATGAAGCTGGTAAGTTCGGCGTAGGCTCCAGCCTACGTCGGGTTAAAAGCAGGTCTCCGGCTTGCATATCCAAAATAAAAATATACCTTTGTT
>JAITQA010000021.1 GCA_031289145.1 Dysgonamonadaceae bacterium
TAGGCGTAATCGTCCGTCTTTCCCATTTTCCGCGCCATCAGGGCAATGCAGGCGTCGCCGACGGCATATTCGAGCGCCGTTGCAACCGGCCGGTTTGTCATCACGTCCGAAGGGACAGGTTTCAGTTCCTTCACGAAATCAAGCCCGCGAATGCTGCTCATCGCCGTTGTTTTCAAGGCATGGTACGCTTTTTCCGCGTCGAAGCCCTTGCAACCTTTCATGTATGCTTCGGTAATAACCTGAAAGCTATTGATTCCGACCATCGTACCCGTATCGTAACCCCGCAGATGCCAGATAGGAAGTGCGCCGGTCTGTTCAAAGATGGCTATCATGCTGTTCACGAAGTCACCGACGCGGTCAGGATTGGTAATCGTATAAAGCGGGTGCGCCGCGCGATACGTGTCCCAGAGCGAGAAGATGGTGTAGTTGTCGTGAGTGGCTTTCCTGTACACTTTCCAGTCCGAGCCGCGGTAGTCGCCGTTATGGTCGTTGAAAAGCGACGGATGTATCATTGCGTGATACATTGAGGTATAGAAGACCCTCTTGTCGGCTTCGTTCTTTGTTTCGACTGTTATTTTAGCCATTTCCGCTTCCCATTTGTCGAGAGCGGCGGCACGTACTTTCTCGAAATCCCAGTCGGGTATCTCCGCCTTGATGTTGGCAAGCGCATTGTCGGCGCTGACGGGCGAGATGCCCACCTTGAGCGCTATTTCTTTTTCGGGCGCCTTGGCGAAGGTGACAAGTCCGCGTATCGAAGCGCCTTTGCCTTTCTTTGCACCGAGCGGGCGGTCATCGTCATAAACGGCGAAATCGCTGATAGGAAGCGACGACCGGATAGCAAAGTAAACCTCCTGCCGCTTAGCCCAGCCCGACGACATGCGATAACCCTTGATGGTATATTTGTCTGCAAGCTCAATGTATGTGTCGGTCGATTTATCGTTTAAGCCTTCCTTCAAATCAATGATGATTCGCGCATTTTCCTTTTGAGGGAATTTGTATTTATGGAAACCGACGCGCTCGGACGCCGTAAGCTCCACTTCTACGCCGTAGTCGTCCAATTTCACGGAATAGTATCCCGGTCTTGCTATTTCGTTTTCATGCGAAAACTGAGACGAATAGCCGCTGTACCGTTGCGTTTCCACGCCCTTGTTCAGTTTGATTTCGCCCATGTAAGGCATAATCAGTACATCGCCCAAATCGCCGATGCCTGTCCCGCTCAAGTGCAATTGCGGAAATCCGATGATAACGCTGTCCCGGTAATTGTATCCGGAACACCAGTCCCAGCCTTTGAAAAAATTGGAAGGTCCGACCTGTACCGCCCCGAAAGGAACGGAAGCGCCCACGAAGACGTGTCCGTGTCCGCCGGAGCCGATGAACGGGTCTATATAATCGGTCAGACGTTGCCCATTCGCCGAAAAACCGTTTAAAAACGAGACGAAACATAAGATGCTTACAATTATTTGTTTACACATATTCAAAATATTTTAAAATTTTAATAATCAATGATAGGGCAACTTGGGTTTGTGCATTACCGTATTGGCGCGTAAACGCTGACGACGTCCGCTTTCCTCATCGGGAAACGCCTTTATAAAATCTATCAAATTTTATATTTACCGATGCAAAGTTATTCATTTTAGGTGAATAATATATGCAGGTATTCATTTTAAATTTTTTCTGAATCTTGTATCCGGAAACACCTCAATTTGGGAGATGACATTCCACGTGTCACCCCGGACTTGATCCGGGGCGGCGCCATGACAACGAAACTTATTTTACAACAACCTTAACAGCTTTATCAGTACCTACTTTGACGAGATACAATCCTCTCGTCAAGGCAATCGTATTGTTGCCGTTAGCAATCGTTTTCTTTATTAGACGACCATCTACACCATAAACCGCAACGCTTTCGTTCGTGTTAACTATAATACCGCCTGCTGTAGTATATACTTTGGATACGACAGGTTCAATTTTATTGATACCCGAAACACTCCCTTTGTACACATAGATATTGTCGATATATATTTCATTTGCGTAAATTAAAGTACTACCCCCGCCAAGCCGGATTACATTTGTACCCCTCAGATCAAAACCTTGTTCCGTCCAAGAAGACAAAGGAATATCAATTGAATTCCATTTTCCCGGAGTTACGGTTATAGACGGAGCATAAGTCTCTTCGGTAGCGCCGGCATAACCTTGCCATCCGAACTGGAAGGGTGTTTCGACACCGCAATATACATCAAAGTGAACGAAATCATATTCACTGATATCCTGTTTCGATTTCATGTTCAGTCCCAGATAGTTTAAGTTCTTCATAAAGGCAGCGTAACCATCCACTCCTACTTCTGCATAATCCCAGATGGTTGTTTGTCCCCAATTCAATACGGTTAATTCGGTAGCATCGGGATAAACTTCAGAACTGCACAAAAACGACAGTACATTTGCTACAGGAATTGTCGGTATCGGAGCCGTTTCCACAGGAATAGCAGGACCTTCTGCAACATAAAGGTTTTGAGGTTCACCATCATAAGCATATACGTTATCAAAATAAATTTCATTTGCATAAACGAATTCTTCTCCTCCTCCAATCCGCAATACAATTGCATTTTTATAATCGCCAAGACCGGCATCTACTATCAATTGGATTGGAAAATCGACGGAATACCATTGTCCCGGAGTCGTATATTTCAGCGTCGGAAAATATATTTCACCATCCGCCCAAGATTGGAAACCGATTCGGAAATCCGTATTTTCATTGGCATAAAAATCAACATGAACGTATTTGACGTCATCTCTTAAATTGAAAGGCTTATCAATCTGTAAAGGGAAAAAATCCAGATCATAAAGTACCATACATTCACCATCACTACCGGCTTCTGAAAAATCCCGCCTTGTTTTTTGCCCCCATGCAGGAACAAAACTTGTCACATCATTATAGGTCTGTGTACTGTTATACAATGACCTTACAAAATTTGCCTCTACATTGTACGCAGGAGTGGGAGCTGCCACTGTTGGAACCTGTGCACTAACGGATTGAAATCCGGATAAGGCAAACACTAAACACAAAAATTGAATAATCTTCTTCATAATGTTCATTTTTAAAATTAATTAATTTTACGCTATTTATTTTTTATAAGAATTTTTTATTTTATATAAAATAGTTGCACCATCAGCTATCTCACTGTGATGTATCCAATTTCGATCTAAGATTTTACCATTCAAGGATACTGTTTCGATATATTGTGCATCCGGACTGTCTTTCTCTGTTTTGATGTATATTTTCTTTCCGTTTTCTCTGGTAATTGTTATCTCAGAGAAAGCAGGGGGAAGAAGATAATAGTAATCTTGCCCTGCATTCGGAAAAAATCCTATGGATGTGAATACATACCATGCACCCATTGCGCCGCTATCCTCATTATCGGGATATCCTGTTGCTAAGGTAAAATGATCATTGCGTAGCAAGTTAACATATTTGGCAGTTAGATCAGCCCTGTTGCAATGGCTAAAAATGAAAGGGCTTAAAAATCCCGGCTCATTATCCAATTTAATAAGCTTGTTATCAAATCCATAAGTAAGTCTTTCGATCATAACATCTTTTCCTCCGCATAAATCGATCAGTCTATCAAATTGATGTGGAGCAAAAAGGGTATATACCCATGAATTGCCTTCGTAGAAATATTCTACCCAAGAGCCAAAGTGTTTGGCCGGATCTATATTTATCCATTCTCCATTGGATTTACGAGGAGCTACAAAACCTTTGAATCCATGGCTTTCCAGTTCAGTGTTAAAGATTTTATCCCAATTACCGGAACGATTAAATAAGTTTGCAGCTGTTTCGTTGTCATTCATACATCGGGCAACTTGTGCCGCACAGAAATCATTGTAGGCAAATTCCATTGTGTAGCTGCAACTCATTCGTTCTCCCGTTTCGGGTACCCAACCGGCGTTAAGATATTCCGGATTCCGGTTGTTGAATGCATCCCATTTCACTAATTGATAAGCCTTTTCCCTGTCAAAACCGCTTACACCTTTCACAAAAGCGTCTGCAATGATATTGTCCACATCATCGCCGCCTTGCTTCCAATCCCATTCCAGAGAACTGGTATAAGTCGGAGTAACTATCCCATCGTGTTCAAATCGATCAATAAAAGACCGGATGGTTTTTGAGACAAAACTTTCATTTATCAGTAGCATTAGCGGATATTTGGTTCTCCATGTGTCCCACACACAATAATGATCGTCCAGATGGGCGTTTTCGTTGTTCCAATTCGGATTATCTCCCGTACGTTCGCGAGGCATCAAAAAACTGTGATACAGGGTTGTATAAAACAAACTTTGCTCTTCCGGGCTTCCCCCTTTCACGTCAATCGAAGAGAATACATCTTCCCACTTTTCTTTTGCTGTAGATTTCACTTCTTCAAAAGTTTGCAGGGTGGTTTCCTGTGCAACGAATTTTTTGGCATTATCCACACTTTTAAAGGAAATGCCTGCGTTTAGATGGACGGTTGTTATATTTTCCGGTAATTTAAGTTGAGCAAACAAAGCTTCCGATCCATTGTCCGTAATATCAACGCCCGTTAATGGTGTATCCAACTGCAAATAATAATATACTTTATAGGGAAGTCCGTTACCAAATCCGCCGGCATATTCCCCCCATCCTTCAAGTGAATTTGTCTCCTTGTTATATGTAATAGAGCCGTTTATGAATTTTCCACCCACTTCCGGCGCTATATGTTGCGGAATATTATGCGCGATATCCAATAAAATATTGGCGTCATCGGATTTCGAAAAAGAAAACCGATATAAAGCGCAATGATGTGTTGGTGTAATTTCTACCCTGATTTCGTATCTATCCAGATTTACGGCATAATAATAGGGAGTGGCAGTTTCATTGGACTTTGGGGAATCATGTCCGGTCTCTTCTGCATTAAAGCCTGTTTGCGGAGATATAAATATCTGGCCATAACGTCCCCAACCGATGCCGGAAACATGTAATTGACCAAATCCGCGAATAGCTTGCTCCGGATCATATCCGTCATGATGTCCCTTTGGCGTTTGAGGAGACGGATTAATGGAACCATGAGGTAACTGCGGACCGATGACACAGTTACTAAATCCTCGGACGCCCATATACATATCTACCAAGTCTGTTTTTGATGTTTTAACATCTGTTTTTTGCGTACAACCGGTAAAAAAGAAAGTAAATATGATTATCAAAAGAGATAAGTTATGTGTTTTCATTTTAATCAGGTTTATCAACTTTATTTGGTATTACTCTGCATCTCTTTGTATCGAACCAATGCTTCAAGATAATAATGGTCTGCATAATTAATTGATGCGTCAATCTCATATCCACCTGGATAATTTCCGGTAGAATGGAGCAGGAATGAAGAATTGGCATCTCTACTCTGGTATTTATCCGAAGACAGGTTTTCAAGCATCTTAATTGCAACATCTTTATACGCTTTTGCTTTTTCTTTATTGTCCTCCAATTGCGACATTTCCAACAAAGCGGAAGAAACAATCGCAGCAGAGGAAGCGTCTTTGGGTGCATCAGGAATGTTCGGATCATCAAAATCCCAATAAGGGATATAGTCTTCCGGTAAACGTTTCAGATATACATCAGTAATCTTTTCTGCGAAACGAAGGAAGTTTTTATCGCCGGTTTCTCTGTATGCTATGGTATAGCCATAGATTGACCAGGCTTGTCCTCTTGCCCAGAATGTTTCATCTCCGTAGCCCTGATTGGTCACGCCTTTGATCAGTTTGCCGGTAATCGTATCATATACGGCCACATGATAACTGGTAAAATCATCTCTGAATTGATTCTCCATAGTAACTTGTGCATGATTTTTTGCGATATCATACCATTCTTTCTTTCCTCCGTTCTTCGATGCCCAAAAGAGAATTTCCAGATTCATCAGGTTATCAAGTATTGTATTATGCGGCCAGGACATTTTTTCTACCATTCCCGGCCAGGAAAGGATAGTACCGACTTTAGGATTATATAAAGTAGCCAATTTGCGGGCGCCTTCTATCAAAACATCCTTATATGCTTCGTTTTCAGTTTGCCTGTAAGCGTTTCCAAAACTGCAGAAAAGTTGGAAGCCGATATCGTGGTCGCCTATATGGTCAGGTAAAGCCAAAGGAAGCAGATATTCGGTATAACGGATCGCCGTTTTTTTTATATTTTCATCTTGTGTTACTTCATAATCATACCACAGGATTCCCGGCCAGAACCCGCTTGTCCAATCATAGATATTGACCATATACCAATCTGCACTATTCGCGTTAACGCATCTTGGCATACGGCTACTATCATTATCGACTTTAGCCAATGTTCGTTTTACCTGTGCATCACAATATTCCAATTGCTTATCTACCGCAAATGAATCCAAAACCGCTTTGTTATGTAGAGAGCAACTACTCTCTGTTATACACATCACCATGCATATAAAAAAATAAGCCTTAATTTTCATTATTATCCGAATATTATTGTTCATCTGATATCTGAATATTTTATTTCTCAATTATTATTAGTATATTTACTCTTCATTGTATTTTATTAAAAAAGAATAGTACAAATGTATGCTTTGCGGAAATGATGAAATGCAAATATCTGCCAAAAAGGTGCAAGAAAAACGTCATTCAGGTTGCGTTCCAATATTTTTGTATTTATTGAGCATATTTTTCTATTATTAAAGACTATTTTGTAACTAATTTTGAATAATTAAATTTTAATGCTGATGAAACGATGTATTCTTTCGTTATTATTTATTATCTTCTTTCTATTTCCGGCGCAGGGTTTCTATTTCAGAAGCTATCAGGTGGAAGATGGATTATCGCATAATAATGTCTGGAGTGTGATGCAGGACAGTCGGGGATTTATGTGGTTTGGCACTAACGACGGACTTAATCGTTTTGATGGAAAAACTTTCAAGGTATATAAAAGAAAAACGGGGAATGATTTATTTATCGGGAATAATTTTATTCACTGTATAAAAGAGGATTCTCAGGGCAGATTTTTTGTCGGGACAAAGAATGGCTTGTATCAATTTGATATAAACAAAGAGACGTTCAATCATATTCATCTGGATAGGGACAGAAAAGATGATGCAAGTATCAATACAATTATGGAAGATCCTGACGGAAATATATGGTTAACCTGCCATGGTCAAGGATTATATGTACTGAATCCCGATTTAACCGTAAAAAAACATTACATCAATAATAACCGGATAGGGGATATTCCTTCTAATTTTATTTGGTCGATCATACAGGATTATACCGGTAATATCTGGCTTGGTTCTGCAGGCGAAGGTCTTATTCATTTTGACTCTAAAAAAGAAGTATTTACCAGAATGACTTTGGGAATCACCGATCCTACAATTTATAGCCTTTACTGTGATATTGACAATAATATATGGATCGGTTCCGCTTCAAACGGTCTTTACCGCTATAATTACAGGATGGAAAAGGTTACCAACTATATGTATCAACAGGTTCTCAATGTAAAATCAATCATTGAATATTCCGACCATGAGTTAATTATGGGATGTGATAAAGGCTTGGTCACTTTCAACCGGACATCGGAAACATTCGAGTTCTTAAATAATGATTATGACAATTTAACGGACAATTCAATATTTTCGATCACGAAAGACAAAGAAGGTGCGTTTTGGATAGGCACTTATTTTGGCGGTGTAAATTATTTCTCTCCCACAATCAATAAATTCCAATATCATTATAATACGCCTAAATCTTCTTCAAAGAAGAATATTATCAGCAGCTTTGCTGAAGATGAACACGGTAGAATATGGGTTGGGACATACAATGACGGTTTGTCTTTTTTCAATTCCGAAACATCGCGCTTCGAAGATAAACACTATAAAATCGGATACCATGATATACAAAACTTACTTCTTGACAAAGAGAATCTGTATATCAGTCTTTATGGAAAAGGATTAAGTATTCTCAATATCAAAACCGGTAGTATTTCCGGTATTTCCGGTAATTTGTCCGATTCGAGTATGTTGTCGTATAACTCTATCACAACGATTTTTAAGACTTCAAACGGCACTTTCTTATTGGGAACCGAAAACGGCGCAAGTATTTTTGACCCGGTATCGAAAGGATTAACGAAAATAGATTATTTATCTGAAATACCGATAAAAGACATCAAAGAGGACTATAATGGTGCAATATGGTTTGCTACACACGCAAACGGTCTGTTGCGCTATAATTCTGATGGAAAATGGAATGCTTTTATCCATATTCCTGACGACCCTAACTCGCTGGCGACAAATAATGTTAATTGTATTTTTCAGGATTCCAGATTCAGGATTTGGGTAGGAACCGAAGGTGAAGGTTTGATGTTGTTCAATCAGAAAAATAACAATTTTGATTTGGTTTTAAATGAAGATTCAGGCTTACCGTCCAATATTATCTATTCTATCTTAGACGATAATGAAAGTAATATCTGGATTACTACCGGAGGAGGGCTTGTGAAAATCGATGCGGATCTGAAAACAATTCATACGTTCGAATATCTTGGCGACATACAGAAGATACGCTATAATCCGAAAGCGGTGTTGAGAACTTCCGACAATCGCCTCTATTTTGGAGGAACAAATGGCTTTATCGTATTTAATCCCAAAGAAATAACAAGTAATCCGCATATACCGCAAGTAGTAATAACCGGATTTCAGATTTCAAACAAAGAAGTAAATATCAATAATACGAATAAAATTGTTTTAAATCATAACCAATCCACTTTCAGCTTTGATTTTGTAACGCTTAGTTATCTTTCTCCCAAGCATAATAAATACGCTTATATATTGGAAGGTTTTGACAATGATTGGAATTATGTTGATAACAATAAGGCATATTATATGAATATTCCAGCCGGAGAATATGTGTTTCGGGTAAAAGGTTGCAATAACGATGGCGTATGGAATGAACAGGATCGGTCTATAATTGTTAAAGTGAAACCTTCTTTTTGGTTTACAAACTACATGATAGCTATTTATATATTATTAATTATAGGAATTTGCACCTATTCAATACTTAATTATAAAAGACATATTGAATCTAAAAATCAAGAAAAATTATATAAATACAAAGCAGAGAAAGAAAAAGAAATCTACGAATCCAAAATTAATTTCTTTACAGATATAGCACATGAAATCAGAACGCCTATTTCTTTGATTATCGCTCCATTAGAAAATATCCTTCTGTCCGGTGACGGTACGCACCAGACAAAGGGTAATCTGGAAGTTATAGAAATCAATGCCAACCGGCTATTAGACTTAGTGAATCAATTGTTGGACTTCCAGAAAATAGAAGAAGATATGTTCCACTTCAATTTTCATGAACAAAACGTGGCTAAAATCATTCAGGATGTTTATAATCAATATTATCAAAATGCAAAACTCAATATTATAGAAATGACTTTATCTTTGGAAAAGAACAATATGAGAGGTGTTGTCGATTCCGAAGCCATTTATAAAATCATAAGTAATCTCATTTCTAATGCCATTAAATATGCGAAAAAAAGCATCGAAATAAAAGGAGTTATTGAGAATGGAAATCTTCTTCTCTCTGTCAAAGATGATGGAATTGGCATGGATAAAATTTATCTTGATAAAATATTTGAGCCTTTCTTCCAGGTACAAGACAAAGACAATATGCTAAAAACAGGCTCAGGATTAGGATTGTCATTGTCTCAATCCTTAGCGATAAAACACAATGGGAAAATTTCTGTTGAATCGGAACGGGGAAACGGTTCTGTATTTACCTTATCTATCCCTATTGTAAGCAGTAATGATGAAATAACTGATGAAGCAGAATTACCAGTCGAAGAGCCAACAGCTGTTCTTTCTGAATATTCAAAAGAATCAGGACTGAAAATTCTTGTGGTAGAGGATAATAAAGATTTGCGTAAATTTTTAATTTCAAGTTTAGGGGAAAACAATATTTTATTTGATGCGGAAAATGGCGTAAAAGCGCTTGAAATAATCGAAAAAGAAAATCTTGATATTATTATCTCCGATATATTAATGCCTGAAATGAATGGTTTGGAATTATGTAATGCGATTAAAACGAATCCAGCCTATTCACACATCCCGTTAATATTACTTTCCGCAAAAACGGATACCCCTACTAAAGTCGAAGGATTGAAAAAAGGCGCTGACGCTTATCTTGATAAACCGTTCTCAATAGCGCAACTCAAAGCGCAAATCAACAGTATTATTGATAACAGGAACAAGTTGCGTACTAAATTCATTAAATCTCCTTTGCAGTTTTTCATGCAAAAAACAGAAAAGAATGATAATGTCGAATTTATTGAGAAATTGAATAAAAATATTATAGAAAATATGTCAGATGAAAGATTTACAATAGATAGTCTCTCTGAAAATTTTTTCATGAGCCGGTCTAACTTCCATAAGAAAATCAAAAATATTATGGGAATCACACCCAATGATTATATAAAACTGATTCGTTTGAATCAAAGCGCTCAATTATTAGCAACCGGAAAATATAAGATTAATGAAGTCTGCTATATGGTTGGCTTTAATACGCCGTCTTATTTTTCAAAATGCTTCTATGAACATTTCGGGAAGTTGCCGAAAGATTTTATACAATGACAAATAAAGAAAGGATATAAACGCTATAACAAAGAAAGGAGGCTATAAATAGACAGTATAATGTATTATTTTAACGCAAATTTGAATGATTTATCAATAAAATCTAATAATAAAAAATGTATGACAAATAGCATAAAAAATATAGTAAAAAGACTAATAGTTCTATTCCCTTCTCTCTTTTTAATTTGTCCGGCTGTTTTTGCTCAGACAAAAGTAATAAGTGGGAGAGTAACAGACCAATTTGATGAACCTTTGGTTGGGGCGTCCGTTTCCGTAAAAAATTCGACAATAGGAATGGCTGCCAATATTGAAGGACTTTATTCATTGAGTAATGTAAATGAAAGTGACACGCTGGTTTTCGCCTACTTGGGTTACAATACGCAGGAGATAAAAGTAGGAAGCCAGGCGATTATCAATGTAATCCTGAAAGAATCCGCTACGCTGTTGGATCAAGTGGTAATTGTGGGTTATGGTCAACAAAAGAAAGTAAATTTAACGGGAGCAGTATCTTCTGTTAATGTAAATGAAGCGATATCAGGACGTTCCATCGCTAATGTATCTTCAGTGCTGCAAGGGCTTATACCGGGATTGAGCGTTACCCAAAAATCGGGAATGGCAGGAAATAATAGTGCAGAACTGCTTATCCGTGGTATTGGTACGATTAATAACGCATCTCCTCTTATTGTCGTGGATGATATGCCGGATGTTGATATTAACCGGATAAACATTGATGATATTGAAAGTATATCTGTATTAAAAGATGCAACAGCTTCTTCCGTTTACGGATCTCGCGGAGCGAATGGGGTAATCCTGATTAAAACCAAATCCGGGAAAGGACAGGAAAAAACAAAAATCAGTTTTTCCGGAAATTACGGATGGGAAAATCCTATTAAATCATTTGGTTATATGGATGATTATCCGAGAGCGTTAACCGTACACCGGATATCCAAATCGGGTACAGATATGTTGGAATCGAACCAACAATACAAAAGAGGTACCATTGAACAATGGATGGCATTGGGTATGATTGATGAAAAGAGATACCCCAATACGGACTGGTGGGATGTGATTATGCAAAACGGAAGTATCGAAAATTACAATGTATCTGCTTCCGGAAGCAATGATAAATCGAATTTCTTCGTTTCTCTTGGTTATATGTCGCAGGACGGATTACAAATAAACAATACATTCGACCGGTACAATGTGCGGCTGAATTATGATTATAAAGTCTTCAAAAACGTAAATACCGGAGTCCGGCTTGATGGAAATTGGAGTAATTATACTTATGCGTTAGAAAACGGATTTACCGTCAGTGGTAATATGGGGGATATGCAGAATGCTATTGCCGGTATTTATCCGTATGATCCATTCTTAGGCGTGTATGGCGGCGTAATGGCTATCGGTGAAGATCCTACGGCGTATAATCCGTTGGAATATTTCACCAATCATTTAAAAAACAGAGACCGGCAGGAACTCAACGGTATGATGTATCTTGATTGGGAACCCGTTAAAGGTCTTGTAGCAAGAGTAGATTATGGATTGCGTTATTATAACCAGTTTGAGAAAGAAGCGAATATACCGAACCGGGCTTATAATTTCCAGACCGAAGATTGGGGATCAAGATGGTACGTGACGGACAATGCCGGAATAGCAAACAGAACCCGAACCGGATACAAAACATTGCTGAATGCGAGATTGAATTACCATACAATCATCGCGGACAATCATGATTTAGGCGCCCTGTTTGTATATAGTGAAGAATATTGGTACGAAAGAAGTCTGGACGCCTCCCGGCAAAGCCGGATACACCCGTCGCTGAGTGAAATAGATGCTGCGTTGACAGATGCGGGAACGGTTGGTAATTCAGGTAATTCCAATACGGAAGGATTGCGTTCCTATATCGGAAGACTGAATTATTCGGCTTACAATAAATACTTGTTAGAAATGAATTTTCGTGTGGATGGCTCTTCTAAGTTTTATCCGGGACACCAATACGGATTTTTCCCTTCAGCAGCTTTAGGATGGAGATTCAGTGAAGAAAGTTTTATCAGTCCTTATACGGAAAACTGGCTTTCTAACGGTAAATTGAGAGTCTCTTACGGTGCATTGGGAAACAATAGCGTTGTCGGGAGAACCGAACAACAGGAGGTTTTAGCTGTCAGTAACTACATAAACGGTTCGGAAATTGTCAAAGGTTTTGTTTATCAAAAAATGCTCAACTTAGATTTGTCGTGGGAGGCTACTACGGTATTGAATGCCGGTCTGGATCTGGTATTATTAAAAAATAAATTATCGGTAGAATTGGATTATTACGATCGCTTAACGACCGATATGATTCAATTATCTCAGATGTCAATCCATTTGACCGGCGCTTATGAAGCTCCCCGCGCTAATATCGGCGAACTTCGCAACAGAGGGGTAGAAAGCAATTTTACATGGAGAGATAAAATAGCAGATTTTAGATATTCGGTCAACCTGAATGCATCTTACAATCAATCCCGTCTTGAAAAGTGGAGTGAATATTTAGGTCGTGGCGCTGAATACAACGCTAAAAGAGTATTCATTAACATGCCTTATGATTATGTCTATACTTATTTGGACAACGGGAAAATCGTGCAAAGTTACAGTGAGACACACGATGGCCCTTATCAGGGACTTGCCCCCGGAGATATAATGCGTAAAGACGTGAACGGAGACGGGCGCGTGGATGATAATGACCGGGTGGTGATAAAGAATGCAAACAGGAGCCTGCCTACGACTAACTTTGCCCTGAATATTCAGGCGGCATGGAAAGGAATAGATGTATCCACATTGTTTCAGGGAACTGCCGGCCGCAAAGATTATTGGAGTAATAATCTCAAGGTATTGAATATTCCCAATCAACGGTATGCTTCTACTTGGGAGCATTGGACGGAACCCTGGTCGTGGAACAATCGAGATGGCTCCTGGCCGCGTCTGGGCGGTATTTCTACCAATCAAACCACAACGCAATACTGGCTTGATGATATGAGTTACCTGAGAATGAAAAATTTAATGATTGGTTACACATTACAGAAGAAATGGACTCAAAAAATAGGAATAGACCATCTTCGTATCTATGGCAGTGCGGAAAATCTTTTCACACTTACCAAATACAGAGGTCTTGATCCTCAAAAGACAGACAGTTCGGATATGTATCCAATGACAAAATCATTCTCTGTGGGTGTTAATGTCGATTTCTAAACAATAAACAATAATATACTATGAAACAGTTCATATCAAATATAATTTTATTCATTGGAGTATTATTTATTTTAAGTTCATGCAGAGACGATTTATTAAATCAGCCCTCTCGAAATGAATTACCCGCTTCTGCTTTCTGGAAAACAACCAATGATGCGGAATATGCTCTGAACGGGGCAATCGGAGATATTCGTTATCTCTTCAACCGGGATTACTACTTAGATGGTACGGGAGAGTATCTATATGTACGGGGGAATACGCTTAGCTCCAACAGAGCGGATTTACAAGGAGGCGTAGCTTTTCGCGGGTTTTATGACTTGCGTCCGATCGGTTACGGAGCACAGTTCGACAATATGTACCGATATTGCTATGGAGGAATTAATCGGGCAAATTACGTAATCGAAGGTGTAGAACGAATGGTGGAAGCAGAAGAAAATCCAACCATAAAGGCAAATCTGGAAAGTATTATCGGAGAAGCCAAACTGCTGAGAAGTTTAGTCTATCTCAAGCTGATTTCCATGTGGGGTGACGTCCCCTACATTGACCAACGCATATACGCCAATGCAGAAGTTGAACATATTGCCCGTACACCCATTGCTGAAATTGTACCGGAATTGATTGCGGATTTGACGTATGCTTACGAAAAATTGCCTGCTAAAGCAACAACCGGCGGACGCTTGGCTAAACCTGCCGCCCTCGCTCTGCGAGGAAAAGTCCAATTGTACTGGGCTTCCTGGAATCGTTTCGGATGGCCGGAGTTAGACACATTCAAACCAAGTAGTGAAGAAGTGGATAAAGCATATAGAGCCGCTGTGACTGATTTTGAGAATGTCATTGATAATTTCGGTTTAACGCTATATAGAAACGGCGAACCCGGAGAATGTGATGAATTAGGCAATGCAGAAAAATTACCGAATTATTATTATTTGTTTACGCCATTGGCAAATGGAGATCCTGAATTTGTCCTCACATTCAACTTTGGCGGCCCAGGTTCCGGACAAAGTGAAGAGTTGATGAGGGATTTTGCCGGAAGAAGCATCGAATATTCACAAGTATGGGTATGTCCGCGATTTGAAATTGCCAATAGATACCAATCCATTGTCACCGGTGATTTTTGCGATCCGTTAATTCCGATAAGTCCTTCCGTTCCGGGCGCACGTACAATGAAAAACTCGGCTGTTAATCCGCAGAGTTATGCCGACAGGGATTACCGGATGAAAGCATCTGTTTTGTGGGATTATGAGAAATGTATCGGCTTATCGGCTTTGAAAGAAACAGGATGGGTTCCTTATATCTACAAAACATGGGGACAGCCGGTTACGATTGACGGCGTAAATTATACTTCCTACGAAACGGATGGAACAAATACAGGCTATGTTTTTCGTAAATTTGTACGCAATTATGGAGGAGCAGCCAGATCGGAAGGTGATTTCAACTGGCCGGTTATTCGTCTGGCAGACGTCTACCTGATGTACGCAGAAGCAAGTAATGCAGTCGGTGGACCTCAGTCGAAAGCAATAGAAATGGTAAATCGGGTGCGTCATCGGGGTAATCTTCCACCTTTGGCGGGAGATAAAACCGCGAATGCCGATGCTTTTTTCTCTGCGATTGAACAAGAACGGATTATTGAGCTGTTTGGCGAAGGGCAACGTGGATTTGATTTGCGCCGCTGGAGAGCCATCGAACGTGTTTGGGCGCCAATGGAAGATCCGGAGGGCGTAAGACTTTATGATACCTGGGGTAACCAGACATCCCAATACTTCCAGAATCAGAGTAATGTTGCATACGAGCAATGTTATATCTTCAGGATACCGCCCAGTGAGCGGGATCGCAATCCGAACTTGACTCAAAATAAACCATTTAGATAATCAATAAATTATGTACATAATGAAAATATATTATAAACATACGCTGATGCTCTTGTTTCTTCCTTTACTTTGGATAGGATGTTATGATGATTTACCCATTGATGAAGATGGATTGTTAATCACCGAAAGAGCCGAATGTTATGTCAGCCGCTTCGAATTATTGGGAGTCGATTACAATACTGTCCGGGCTGGCGGGAAAGATGCCGTTATCGATACACTGGCATGTACCATTGACATAGAAGTGAAATGGGCTACTGATTTGAAGAACCTGTATCCGCAATTTACATTGGCTCAGGACTGTAAGTTGGATCCGAAGATTACCGGAATTACCGACTTCTCTGATTTGGCTAACCCCAAGAAGTACACTGTGATATCAGGTAACAGGAACGTGAAAAAGACGTATACCGTTAATATAAAAATACAAGAACGATAGAATTTATTAATAAAAAGTGATGACAATGAATAAATTAAATAAATTAGGATATGTCGTTTTGATTGGATGCTTATCATTCGCTTTTGTTGCATGCGATGATGATTCGGATAAGCATACATTATTAAAAAACGATTGCTTGAAATGGACAGCCGGTCCCAATATTGCCGGATTGGATATTGAATTTGCTTACGCGATGGCGCTTCCATACAATACGGGAAAAATAGTTTCCGCACAAGCAGAAGCAAGTATTGCGGGAGCCGACGGTACCTGGATGGAACATAATTCATACTACACCACAGCTTCGGGACAGATGGATATTCCTGTGTTGGTGGGTAATCCGTCCGCCACAAACGGTAAGACAACCACAGTTGATTTCGTGGTAGATACTTGTGCAGCTACACTTCGTTATTATTACAAGATCCCTGAAGCAGCAAAAGGTCAATCCGTTTCATTTACTTTTTCTACTACCGCAAGTACAGGAGAAAAAGTTTCATATAACATGGGACCGTATACCATTTCTAAAATGGATATGGCGCTAGATCTTAGTCTGAGCAGGGCAAATTGTTATATTTCAATCGAAGATATGGCTGTTTATAATGCGCAACAAGCGGCTGAAATTCCGGAAAAGATAGACCTCGTCTATAATTTCCTTAATTTAAGTTCTACAGGAATTGAGTTTGGACATGCTTTTGCCGCACCTGCCGCCGGTCCTGATTTTCTTCCAACCGGTTTTCCCGAAAATCTCCATAAAAATGCAAAAATTCGCAAGGGAAGCGTAATGGACGCCCATTTAGCCCGTTTGCACCTGAGTGGAAAGCTGCAACCGGAAGTATATGTGGATGATATTGATTTACAGACCATCGATTTAGCAAATATGCCGAATTACGCCCTCAATATCATAACAGACGGAGGGCTGTGGGTGGAGACTCAGGATGGAAAATACAGGGCGTTCATATATGCCAACAATATGAGAACGATTGTTGGAGGTACTATAAGTATGAAACGGTATACAATGAAATAATATATTCATAATGAGGGTGTATTAAAAGATTTTTTGACACACCCTCTTAAATTATGTGCGTATGAAGAAGAATTTATTCATTTTTTTGTTTCTTCTTGCGGGAATCAGCTCCGGTTTTTGCCGCAATCACCCCATGCATCCCGAGAAACAAATTGTCTTTGTGAAAGAACAAATCCAGGCGAAAAATGAGCCTTATCTTTCGGCTTACCAGCAATTGTTACATTATGCCGACTCCATACAGGCAATACCTCACCATGCTTTAGTCGATTTTGCCGTTCCGGGATATTATGACAAACCGGAAGAACATCGAAATAATTCATTAGCCATTCAGCATGATGCTTTCGGAGCTTATTGTTCTGCACTTGCTTATCGTCTGTCGGGAGAAGAAAAATATGGAGAGAAAGCCTGTTATTTCCTCAATGCCTGGTCTTTTATCAATAAGAAATATTCCGAACACGACGGCGTTTTAGTCCTTGCTTATTCCGGTTCGGGATTGCTTATGGCAGCCGAACTCATGACCGATACCAGACTTTGGCAGCCGGAAGATAAAAAGGATTTTGAGAAATGGGTATTGTATATCTATAAAGAAGCGGTGAATGAAATCCGGGTACACAAAAATAACTGGGCGGATTGGGGGCGATTCGGCTCGTTGCTTGCCGCTTCTTTTTTAGACGATAAAGAAGAAATAGCGGAAAATGTGCGACTGATTAAATCCGATTTATTCGATAAAATCGCTCCTGACGGAAGTATGCCCGAAGAAACCCGGCGGGGAAACAATGGCATCTGGTACACTTATTTCTCCCTGTCTCCTATGACGGCGGCAACTTGGTTGGTTTACAATCTTACGGGAGAAAATCTGTTTATCCTGGAAAAAAATAACGCTTCCATAAAAAAAGCCTTGGATTATTTGGTTTATTACGAGCAACATCCCAAGGAATGGCCTTGGGATAAGAATCCTAATACCGGGAAAGGCGACCTCTGGCCGGATAATCTGATGGATGCTATGTCGGGAATTTATAAAGACAAACATTTCGAAGAATATGCGAAGCCCGGTAGACCGCATATTTATCCAAAACATCATTTTGCCTGGTCTTTTCCCACATTAATGCCGCTTACATTAGATATTTTTGAAAAGATTTTTTGAAATAACCCCAAAATCCCCCTTTTGGGGGGTTTTTTGTATTTGAAATGCCCACTTTGAGAATGGGGAGAACTTTGACAAGGAAGCCTTTGCGTCTTTGACTGACGCTCAATTCCCGATCGAACAGTACAGTTATGTTTGGGAAATAGGCGGAGTCATCGCTTCCATTGACGGTAATAACTCTGCGAGGGGCGGTTTAATTTCTTCCGGATCACATACTTAGCCTTATATTTTATGAAATGGCTTTGGGTGGCAAGGCTACCAGGCATCATTCCGCGAATAAACAATTTTATTTTGAAGCAGGCAAATCATATCATGTTTCCCGAAAAAGCCACTGCAAAAAAGTTGAGTAATCGTAAGATTATTTTAAGATACTCTCAACAATTCAATCTTATTTCACCGAATCCGCTTCAGAAAATCGGTAGGACTTTCGTTATAATAATCCTTAAAACACTTGGCAAAATAGGAGGGTGAAGTAAACCCCACATCATAAGCTACTTCGGACACATTGGTTTCGGTAGTTGATAATAACCGGCAGGCTTTTTTCAACCGCATTATCCGCAGCAGTTCGTTGGGTGAATAGTTGGTCATAGACTTGACTTTACGGTAGAGTTGCGTGCGCGAGAGTCCGATATGCTGCCCCAAATCTTCCACGTTTAACTCGGAATCAGAGAGGTTTTTCTCGATTAATTCCTTGAGTTTTCCGAGAAAAGAACGGTCGAGGTCGCTTCCTTCGATAGCGGCATTTTTCGAAAATAAATTCTCGCCGAACAATTCTTTCAGGCGTTTCCGATTCTCTATCAGGTTGGCGATACGGACTTCCAATACGTCCGAATTGAAAGGTTTGGCAATGTAATCGTCGGCGCCGCTTTGGAAGCCGATAATCCGTTGTTCGTCCGGCGAACAGGCGGTCAGCAAAATAATTGGAATATGACTGGTCGAAAGTTCGGTCTTCAATTTCCGGCACAATTCGGTTCCGTCTATTTTCGGCATCATTACATCGCTTATAATCAGGTCGGGAACGTATTTTACGGCTTTGCGGAAACCTTCATCTCCATCGGCGGCTTCCATTACTTTGTATTGTTTGCCTTGCAGGATAATTTTGATATAGGAACGAATATCCGGATTGTCGTCCACGACCAGCACCGTGCAGGAATTTTCGCCGAATGTTTCCTCTTCAAAAAAAGTTCCGGTATGCGTAGCCGTATTTTCGCCCAAAAGTTCAAACCCGTGTTTTACCGGTTTCGTTCCGTTTGCTGTGTTTTCCGCGTTTTCTTCTGCGTTTATAAACGGAATACGAACGGTAAACTTTGTCCATCCGTCTTTTTCGCCGCTGACAGATATGTCTCCGCCATGCAGTTCGACCATTGCCTTCGTCAATGCCAAACCTATACCTGAACCGGCTACATGCGAGTCAACCTGATAAAAACGGTCGAAGATATGTTTAATGTCTTCGTCCGAAATGCCTTTACCGGAATTGGCGACCTGAAGGACGGCATACGCTGCGCTATCCTGAGCCATTTTGTCCAGACTGACCAGAATAGCGCCTTTTTCGGGCGTGAACTTGAAGGCGTTGGAAAGCAGGTTGAAATAAATGCGCTCCATTTTTTCAATGTCTGCGAGCATTGAAAAATCGCTGTCGGAAAAAACATTGAAATC
>JAITQA010000103.1 GCA_031289145.1 Dysgonamonadaceae bacterium
CGTCGTTTTACACAAGCCAAACACAATTTCCGGAGCGCCCTTTACATAAAGCACTTTTTTATTGAGTAGTGGCGATTTGACAATGGTTGCCATGTATTTGCGTTCGGTAGAAAATGTCAGTTGTTCAACTATTTCGGCGTCTTCCCGCAAAGACAGGTAATTGATTTTTTGGTCGTGCAACCAAAGCAACAATGCGCCTTCGGTCGGATTGCCCAAAGCCTTTACTTTGGAAGCATCGGAAAAGTCGAGATAAGCGGTAGAATTGACGGCAATACTTTCTTTAATCAAACTGCTGATTTCATTGTCTGCAAGATTTTGATTTTCAAGTTCATAAAAATTAGTCTGATAAATTTTCATCTGGTTTTGGGTGAGTGTCCCGGTTTTATCGGTACAGATAACGGTCGTCGCCCCCATCGTTTCACAGGCGTGCATTTTGCGAACCAGATTATTCGTCGAAAGCATCCGTTTCATACTCAATGCCAGACTGAGCGTAACACTCATCGGCAGACCTTCCGGGACAGCTACTACAATCACCGTTACAGCAATCATGACGGTATTCAGCAGGTAACCGCCGAAACCAATCCAGTCGAAAGCATCCAATCCATGGAAATAAACAATTAACCGCCCGATAACAATCAGTATGGCAATGGCATAACTTCCTTTTGTGATTAAGTCTGCCAATCTATCTAACTGCTTGTTCAACGGCGTTTCAACGCTGCTGTCTATTTGTGAGCCTTCATATACTTTTCCGTATTCGGTGGCATCGCCTACTGTCAGCACTTGCATAATCCCGTGTCCGTCGGCAATGGTTGTGCCTTTCATCGCGTGATTGGACGGATAGGTGGCATCTTTGTCGAAGTCGGCAGCGTTTATCGTTTTCTTGCAGATCGGCTCGCCCGTAAGCGTCGATTCGTTGATTTGCAGCGACACGGCTTCGAGTAATTCACCGTCAGCGGGGATCTCCTCTCCGGTTTCCAAAATCACCACATCACCGACAACCACTTCTTTTTTAGTGATTTGGCAGATATTGCCATTGCGGATGACTTTAACCAAGGTGTCATCATTTACTTTGTTGAGTACCTCAAACTTTTTATTGGCGCTCAATTCAAAGCAAAAGCCAACGACAGTTGCCAGCAGAACGGCAATCAGAATGCCGGCCGGTTCAAGAAAGAGACTTATACCTTCATCTCCCGTAAAAAACTGATAGCATGAAACGCCAATGGATAATGCGAGCGCTACCAGCAGGATGATGATAATCGGGTCGGTAAATTTCTCCAGGAATTGCGACCATAGCGATTCTTTTTCGGGCGGAGTTAAAATGTTTTCTCCGTGTTGTTTGCGGCTTTCGAGGACTTGGGTGTCGGTTAAGCCTGTGTAGTGATGTTTTTGTTCCATGAGATATGTCTTAAAAAAATAGGATGTCATTCAACATAACATCCTAATTTTGTCATGCTTGTTAATTTAGTTCAAGGATTGATTGGGGGACAAGTTTTGCTTTTGCTTTCAAGTTTGCCAGCAATGCAGCCTCTATTTCATCTAATTGTCCATCGCCTTGAATTTTAGCCAACAACCATTGGGCTTCTGCCTCATCAATTTCTCCGGGAGACGTTTCATCGTCCAGAAGATAACTTGTAATGGCGTCCACAAACAAGGTTTTCCAACTTGCATGGTTGTCTTCTCCGGATACGGCATCATTCAATTCAAAAAGAAATTCCGCTTCCTCTTTGTCGATTGTTCCATCGGCATACAACACGTCTTTCAATTGCTTTACTTCTGCTTCGTCAATCACGCCATCGGCTAAAATTGATTTCTTTAATTCATTCAAAGTACTCATAATTGTCAAAATTTAATTTATTAATAAAATATCTCATTATTTAGATAATTTCGATTGATAATTCACACCTTGCTTTAAATAACTCATCAATAAAATTACACTTATCACTGTTAATAACAGTCCCGGAATGCTCCAGCCTAAAACATCGTACAAGCCATGAATCACTGCGGGTACGAAGATAGCTAAAAAATACAACGATAAGCGATATTTCGGGTATAAATTGGCAAAAGCGATGAAATAACCGGCTATTCCCGCCCATATTGCATGTAAAAACGGCAAACAGGTCAGCCGGGCTACGTTCATAAAGAATGCATTGGCATAATCTAATTCCACATTGACGGTCATCTGATACTGAACGCCTTCAAAAACGCCAAAAGCTATTCCCGACATCAATCCGTAAAACAACATGGATTGAGGAATATAAGGCTCTTTGGCGCGTTTAATTATCAAAAGTAAAGGAAGAACTTTGGCTGTTTCTTCCAATACACCGACCCCGAAAATATATCCGATAACTCGAAGAAAAATGTTTCCACTGTCTGTGAAAGAGTACAAAAGATTAATACCCGGCCAATGAGGCAAGCCGATGACATCCCACAATAAAAAGACAAACAGTTGAAGCATAAAAAATAAACCGACAGTTACTTTCGTGCTGACTTGCGGAGTTTTGAAGAAATAGTAGAAAAACAATCCCCAAATAATGGAAAAATAGAGGGAAATAACATAAAAAGTCAAAAAAGGAATCCGAATGAAACTGATTAAAAAAGCCGGAGCAAGCCCAATTAATGCCAAAAGCAACAGTCGCTTATCTTTCAATAATTCTTTCCATGAAAAAATAGTTTTGGGAAATATCAGTTCGCGCCCAATATCTTTTAGTTGTTGCGGAAGTGAACCGTCATTTTTGATTTTTATTTTTCTCCCATTTGATTTGAGATAGAACCCGACTGTATTCACGCTTTGGAGGTTGGAAACCGGACAAGCTTTGTCGCATTTTAGTATTTTCCCGTCTTCCACGTATGAAGCAATTACATCAATAGAGTAGGGACCAAACTGCTGATTATTTCTGATAATGTAGTACATATTCATTCCTTTGTCAAGTTCAGTTAGACGCTAATTGCACAATTACCAATCGTCCGCCCTCTTCTTTTGAAAGTAAAATCTGTTTACCGTCGGAGAGTTCTACCGCCTGCCCGATGGGTATTTTTTTTCCTTCCGTTTTATCTTCCAAATCGGTTAATCGCTGATTAATCAACAGCCATTTGTTGCCATGAAAAACGAAATACCCTACCGGTTTTTTTTGAATATCCGTTAATTTTTCGTTGGCTGAAATATTTTTGTTCACATGCCATTGATACAAATATTGGTTGTGATACACCATCAGACGATAATCATCGGGTGTAAACTTTCCTGCGCTCCGGGAAGAATAAAGATTTAAAACCGGTAATATTCCTTTGTATTCCGTGCCGCAGAACGGACATTTGGGTTTCGTTGTATTATCGAAAACAAACCATTTGTGATCGCATTTCGGATTTTGACACGGTTGCATTAAATCGACCGTTTTCAACAAGGCGTCTTCCCATTCGCCCGCGGTCGGACGAAGATTCGGCACATGCAAGGCTTCAACAAATGCGCGATCGAACAGTTTCTTCAAATAGGGACCGCATACGGTATAAGGCGTTTTAGTAGGGTCGCCCTGAGGCAATTGGCTCGGATGCAACTGGTCGACTTTTACACGATTGGTTTTGTCCGTAGGATGTTCTACAAACAAAGCTTTCAAGCCCATTGATAATTCTTCGTCTTTTGCCGAATCCAAATCATGTACTTTCCCGCCTCTCAGCGGATGGCGATACAGCAGATACATGTACACCATCACAGCCAAAGCATGCCTGTCCGTAGCAATACACGGAAGTTTTCGCGCCGGATCACCTATTTTCAAATGTTTGGTGGCAATTACTTCCGGCGCAATAAAATCGGGCGTTCCCAACACATCGGGCGGATATTTTCCGGGGACAACCAAACCGTCGATGTCAATGATAGCCGCCTTCCCTGAAGTCGGATCAATCAATACATTTTTGTACGATAAATCGGAATGAGCCAAACCTGCTGCATGTAAACGCCTTACCGCACGGCTAATCCGGATACATACCTGAAAATACTTAAACCAATCGCCTTTTTCTTCCGGCGCAAGAAATTTATTCTGATTTTTGGCGGAGGCATACCATTTCCCTTCTTTTTCTTTCCCTTTGATACCCAAAAAATCGCCGTTAATCGAACCGGTGGAAAAGAAAAAATGTTTCTGGTAAGTAGGGCAGACCAAACCTAATTTGCCATTGTATTCAACAATTTTTGTCGGCCAACAATACAAATCTTTCCAATAATCGCCTCCTGCGGAATTAAAAATCCTTTCGCGGTAGATACCGGTAATATTCTGCAACCGATCTTTGGCGTTAAAATCCTGTTTATCCCTGAAAAACGCGACCACATACGATTTGTCGGGACTGAAATAAACGTCTTTCATTCCGCCTGCGCCGATTATTTCATCGACAAACACAACGGCAGAACCGTCTGTTGCCGTGATTTTTATTGTTTGTGCCATAGTCAAAATAAAATTGCAATCGTTCTGTCATCGTGATTTCCTTTCGACCAAAAATTCAGCCATTCGAGCAGTTGGTCGGCGGATTGCTCATTGTCGTCTGAAAAATCGACTTTTACGTTGTCTTCGTTGTTGCCGTTTAAGTCGTCCCACAAGGCATGCCATTTTTCAATGCGATTCAGATTGGCGTCCGTTTCAAATTTCGGATCGGTTACGCCATCAGTCATCAAGATGAGTGCTGTGAAATCGGAGACAATATCAAATCTCAAGCGGCGATAAATTTCTGTGGGCTGTATAATTTCAGGCATGGTAAGGAAGCGTGTTTGCCCTGCGAACTCTCCTCCATCCGGTTCTCCCAAAATCTTCAGGTATTCCGGTTCTTCTTTCCGGTAAATCCCCATGCCTCCATCACCCACCCAAAAAGCGCCGACAAACCAACCGAACTCAAATTTTTTGCAAATAGAAACGAGAAGAGTTGTTGAAAATTCCTTCATCAAAATCGGCTTTTTCTGTGCTTCCTGCTCAATATTTTTTACTGCTTTAAATGCGGCTGTTCCAATAATGCTGTATAAAGAATCGCCTATTTTTTTGCGGTTCTCATTCGAATCGGTTTTATGAAATTCCGTTATTTGTGTTTCAAAAATGTCTTTTAATTCAAAAATCTTCGCTTTACAAACCTCCACCACCGTTGTGCAAGCAATCCGGGAACCTTCCCGCGAATATTTCGCAGAACCTGCACCATCTGCAACCACCATTACATACCATTCCGAAGCATCATCAAAATACAACTTGAAATCGTCATCACGCGCTTTACTTTCATGTGCATGAGAACGTCCGCGCTGACTTGCGGCGACCATATCTTTTCTTGCCTCTTTCTCTTGTTTTAGACCAAGCAATTTTCTCGTCGTTTTAGATTCAACTTTTACAAATGCTTTATCTTCATCCGGTTTGTAATATTCTTCATCCAGGGGAGTTGGTGTATTTTTCCACAAAGAGCGAGGATCCGGATTGACAATCAATGTAAACTCTTTTTCCAAGGAAGTCGGCCGACTTTCTTCCCTGTTTTTGAAACCATAACGCATTATTATCTTGTGATCGCCGGCTTGAGTCGGCGTTCCTTCAATGGTTTTTGTTTCTGTATTATATTGCAAACCAATTGTTTCAAGTCCTTCAAATATAACATTTTCTATTCCGGGAAAATCAGCTTCAGCATCAAATAGAAAACAATACTTCTGCTTTACTTTCCCATTCGAAACAGTTACGTGTTTATTTTTTACCTGCAACTGTAAAAAATCGGTTTCTCTCTTCTCTGCGTTCTCTTTCCCTTGATTTGTACTTTCTCCAAATTTCATTTCATCTAATTCTATGCGGTTTTCAATTTGTTCAGAATCATTTATTAGCGGCAATTCGTTTTCCTGATTAGGCAAATATTCATTCCATTTTTCATGAACGAATGTTTTTATCGTGTCTTCATATTGATTTATGAAAGTTTGCGCATGTTTCGCGTCTTCTACCGGGAGGCCTATCTCTTTAAGCCAGTCAATCCATTCCATTTCAGCCTTTTGTTCTTGTTATATTTGCGCTGCCTTCACTAAATCCGAATTTAGCCGAAACGCCACACCAAGGACATTGGGTCATTTCTTCTTCACCGGTACATAACACTTTTCCGCAAGCGCAATAACTGAAACCATATTGGTTTCCGCAACAGGGACAAGTGGGAAAACCAACTAATTGAGAAGTATTTACCGTACTGTTATTGGGCGCGTTATCCGTCAACTCAAAATAAGTATTGTCTACGGGATAAGCGCCGATCAATTTGTAATCGAGCACATTCATGGATAATTCCGAGAATTGGCTGGGAGAAAGCCGTTTCTGGTATTTAATCAGGTAAGGACGTTTACTTGTCTGGCATTTAGCCAAAATCACGGCAAAATTTTCATCTAACCTCGGTTGCAAATGTTTTTCCAAATCTATTTTCGATAAATATCCGTTGGCGATAGGCGCCAGATGCACTTCATCGTCATTGGCTTCACTCACGCTAACGCTGCTTGTTTTGATGGAAGCGGTTACCCATTTGAAAAATTTACGAAACGATTCCGAGTCGGTATGATTCAGTAACAAGACATTGTCGGTTATTTTGCCGAAAATAGTCAAGTTGGCATTATCACCCAGCGAAACGACAATCAGATTAGCGCTTTTCCGGTATGTTTGATTCCAGCGGTCAAAAGCTTTATCTAAATCATCAGTAGGATTCCCGTCCGTAAACAAGAAAATGATGGGTTTCCAATCGCCTTTTTCTTCCATGGTAGTTTTCTTTACAGAATTCTTCATATCATCCATCAAAAAATTCAGCGCTTTTCCCAAAGAAGTTCCGCTTCCAATCGGGAGTTTCGGGGGATAGAAATTGAACAGCTCCACCATAGACGTGACTTTCTGCGCTTTTCCGGCAAAGGCGATAATCGACAGGTAAACTGTTTCCAAAGCATACGGATCGGTACGTAATTCTTTTATTATCGTTGCAATACCTTCCTGCACAAGATCAATGGGTTCTCCGACCATGGATTCGGAGACATCAATTAAAAAATAGATTGGTAAACGTCTCATAAAATAGAAACTAAAAACTATAAACTAAAAATTAACAAATATGCAGGCTTATGCTTGATTATTGAATTGATCCCAGCCTGTAATCGGATGTTCCTGTGCATATTGCGCTTCTAAATCTGCCATAATCTCATTGGTGAGATTTTTACCCTTAAAAGCGCCAAATAGTGCGCCAATAGTGTAAACAGGCCCCCAAGGTATTCCCCACCAACCAAAAATAAGGCTTATCAGAAAAAACGGCCAACCATATTTGATTGCACTTTCCCGAGAACGAACAAAATAAGTAGCGGAAGGTCTCCTAAAAGTGATTATTATAAGTGAAATACAATAAGTGAAATAAACAAATTTTGCTCCATGAGCTACTTCGGTGCGAATTTCATCTAATGAAAGATGCTCTATTCCTTTAATATCCATTACATTAATTATTTTAAGTGTTAAATTACTTTATTTACTTCGGGAGGCGGAGGCGGCAATAAAATCTCATCGCTTGCTCCGATACTCCTGTTTCCTATACTGACAGAAGCTGATACCCATTTAAAAAACTGACGGAAAGTGGCGCCGTCGGTGGTATCCAAAGAATATACCTGATCCGTTAATAATTCCAAGGGTTTAGGATCTGCTTTTGCGCCTGCTGCACAGGCGATAATACTACCGAAATGGCGTTTTTTCACTTCCGGTATCATTTGATTGTATTTTTGCGAATCGGAAGGTTTTCCATCGGTCATAATAAAAAGCAAGGGCATCCAATCGCCCTTTTTTTCAGGCGTGCTTAATTGCACTTCGCTATCCACTTTCCGGCAAAGCATTTCCAAGGCTTCTCCCAAATGGGTAGGGCCGGATTCGGGCGTTTGTATAGCGGGAAGTTGCATATTTTCCAACTCGGTGAGCGGCATCAATTGCTTCACTTCCCGATCAAACGTGATGATACTGATACACACCGATTCCAAGGCAAAAGGGTCTTGCCGCAAACTCGCAATCATGGTTTCCAAACCTACTTTTACCGATTCGATCGGCTCTCCTCTCATAGAACCGGAAGTATCCAAAAGCAGGTAAACGGGTAATCGTCTCATTATACAACAATATTTACTTCGGGTGGAGGGGGCGGTAATTCACTTAATCCGCCCACTTCTACACCACCGGCTTCAATTTTCTGACTTCCAGTGCTTACGGAAGCGGAAACCCATTTGAAAAAAGCCTTTATCGTAGAACTGTCGGCCGTATCCAATTGGACTACAATTTCCGTGATTTGCTTTAACACTTTTGTGTCTGCTCCTTGTCCTGCGGCACAGGCAACGACAAGTCCGACTTTCCGTTTCTGAAATTCGGTCAATCCTTTTTGCCAACTATCCGTAGGCGATCCATCGGTCATCAGAAAGACCAAGGGTTTCCAATCGCCTTTTACCTCTGTGGTTGTTTTTGTCACTTCGCTATCAATTTTATTCGCAAGAAGAGACAATGCATCACCCAAAGCTGTTGTTCCTGTAGCCTGTATATCGGGCATTTGAAACATAGAAAGTTCTGTGAGCGGCACGATTTGACTGGCCGAACTGCTAAACGTTATTACACTCAGAAATGCGGTTTCTAAGGCATACGGATCTTGCCGCAAAGTAGATAGCAAAACCTGAACGCCATTTTTTACCGCTTCGATGGGTTCTCCCGTCATCGAACCGGATGTATCCAACACCAAATATACAGGTAATTTTCTCATAAAATATACGCTATTTGTAATTATTATTTTACATACGATTGCGAGATGCGTTGAATCGTCTGACCGAGGAACTGATCATCGGAAGCATCGCCAATGGCATTGAACTTCCATTCGCCGTCTTTCTTGTAGAGTTTACCCATGATCAAAGCTCTTTTCCCACGGTACTGAGATTCCGCAACCACATTGTATTCGGCATATACGTTCAATACTTTCGTTGGCGTGCCTTCGTACATGCGGATTTTAGCATAAGGAATCCGGGAAAAGTCTTCAGTTCCTACGTTATTGAGGAAAAAGAAAATTTGTTCGACATTGGATTTCAATGCGGTAAGGTTTACGGAGATAATTTCATTATCCAATCCGTCATCTCCTCCTTTGTCGCCTTCCAAATCATCGCCCGAATGTTTTAAAGCACTATTTTCGGAAATTAATTTACCTTGGGGCAATCCGAATCTTGCCAGAAATTCGGGTTTATATAAAGGCGAATACAGATGATCGCAAATCTGCTGATTGGCGTCGAACATGACACAACTCAAATCCAAATCCACATCCACTGTTTTTGTTACTAATTTCTTACCAAATCCTAAAAATCCGGATTCTTCTACTTGTATCTCAATAGCGCCCCAATTGACGCCGACACAAAATTCGGTCAATTTACTTCCGTTGCTTTTCTCCAGATTGATCCGTTGTCCTTTTTCTAATTTAATTGCCATAATAGTAATTTTTTAATTGTATTTATTCAAATAATCTTCCAAACCGCCTCTCTGACCCACGCCAACCGCTTCAAATTTCCATTCGCCGTTTCTTTTGTATATCCGGCCAAATTCAACTGCTGTTTCAATGGAAAAATCTTCTTCCAATTCGTACTTCAATAATTCTTCATTATTGTCGGGATTGTAAATCCTGACAAAAGAATTACGCACTTGCCCGAAATTCTGACGGCGTTCTTCCGCTTTGTGAATCGTTACCACAATACAGATTTCAGTTGCACCGGCATTGATTTTAGACAAATCTACCTTGATGCTTTCATCGTCGCCGTCGCCTGCTCCGGTTAAATTGTCTCCGGTATGTTCCACTGAGCCGTCCGGAGATTTCAGGTTGTTGTAAAAAACAAAATAATCATCGGATAATACCTTTTTATTTTCTCCGAGGATGAACACAGAGGCATCCAAGTCAAATTCCTGACCGGTACTTGAGGAATTAGCGTCCCATCCCAATCCTACAATAAATTTGGGGATTTTTACATCTACCCTTTGTCCTTTTTCTAAGTTAATTGCCATAATTGCTTGAATTTTTTAAACATATTTATTTACAAAATATTCTAAACCACCTTTATAGCCAATTCCCATGGCTTCAAATTTCCATTCGCCGTTTCTTTTATAGAGACGTCCGAATTCGACAGCCGTTTCTATGGAGAAATCTTCATCTAATTCATATTTGGCTATTTCTTCATTGGTTTGTGCATTGTAAATGCGAATAAAAGAATTTCGTACTTGTCCGAAATTTTGTTTGCGTGCTTCATAATCATGAATCGTTACGGTAAATACGATTTCCTGTACTTTTGGGTCTACTTTGTTCAAGTCAACGGTAAGCGTTTCGTCATCTCCGTCACTATTGCCACCGGTTAAATCATCACCGGAGGATTCTACAGCGCCATCCGGAGATAGGGTATTATTATAAAATACGAAAAACTCATCTCGTGGGAGTTTCTTATTCCCACCGAGCATAAATGCCGAAGCATCCAAATCGAAATCAAAACCGGTACCTTCATTCGGGTCCCATCCTAAACCGACTCCTACTTTTGACAAGCCGATTTCTATACGCTGTCCTTTTGTTAAATTAATAGCCATAATATCAAAGTATTAATGATTCAAATTTTTCATCTGCAAATATATAAAATATTTTATTAACAGTCTAACAAAATGAAAAAAAAATAACAACTATTGTAATTAACCCTTTTATTTATCAGATACACCCCTGACATTTTATCAATTCACCCCTGAAACGTTTTTCTACTAAAAATTTCAGCCGGTCGCTTAAGCCTTCGAGCCGAATCTCCTTGATGACATCACTTGTAAATGCAAATTTAAGCAGCAAGACGGCTTCTGCATACGGGATTCCCCGCGACCGCATATAAAACAACGCCTTTTCGTCTAATTGCCCGGTAGTCATTCCGTGTGAACATTTTACATCGTCTGCGTAAATCTCTAATTGTGGTTTGGAATACATCCGGCACCGACTACTTCCCAGCAGATTGCGGTTGTTCTGGTAAGCCACTGTTTTTTGCGCATCTTTCGCTACAATAATTCTCCCGCTGAATGTACCGACAGCCTCATCATCCAGTACATATTTGAACAATTCATTGCTTTGGCAGGCCGGAACATGGTGATTGATGCATGTGAAATTATCTATTTTTTGCTGAACATCCGCAATTGCCATCCCGGAAAGGCGGATTTCCGCCTGCTTGCCGTTCAAATCCACCTGGTAATTGTTGCGGGTAATACCGTTGCTCAACGTGATAGTATTGGCGGTAACGGTCGAAGAGGCCTCTTGCTGCACAAAATTAGCCGTTACGCGCACCGTATTCAAACTGCTTTCTTCCAAGTCATAAAAATCGAATGAAGCATTTTCTCCGGCATATATTTCCATAACTTGTGTAATGGCTAAGACCGGCTTTTCGTCGGTTGCATGGTCGCAAACCAATAGTTTTGCTTGTGCATTTTTCTCCAGTATAACCAATATACGACGGTTCGTCAATGAATCAATATTGCCTCCGGAAACATTCGTCAATTGAAACGTTTTTTCGACCACCACGTTTTCGGGAATATACAAAACGTACCCATCCTGAACGAACAGGGTGTTGAAAGCCGCCAATCCATCGCCTTTTGTATTGGCTTGCCTGTTGTAATATTTAGTGAAAATCAGGGGATATTCACGGGCAAAATCATTCAGACTCCCGGAAAAAACGCCACGAGGTAAATCCGGTACGCGCTCTTCATAATACCGTCCATTGACAAGAAAACTTTTATAAGAATTTAGATTATGAATCGTGCATGGAAAAATCCGGTAGGGGTTAATGTCAATCTTGTAATGACCGATATAAAAACCAAAATCCGTTTTCAGTAAATCTGCAATATCAGTATGTTGGTAATTTTCAGACTGATAGGCAGGGAAGCCCGTCCGTTGAAAAATATCAAAAGCCGCTTCGCGAAAGGAATTTAATAGCGGGGTGCAGGCTTCATCAATCTTTTGCCTTTGAGATTTGAAAAAATCTGTATACTGTTGCATAATTAATTATATTTCAGCCAATCATATCCTTTTTCTTCTAATTCCAGCGCCAATTCCGAACCGCCTGTTTTGATAATTCGTCCATTGTACAAAACATGCACTACATCCGGTTTGATATAGTCCAGCAAGCGCTGGTAGTGTGTAATGACAATCATAGCATTATCAGGCCGTTTCAATTGATTAACGCCATTTGCCACGATGCGCAGGGCATCAATATCCAATCCGCTGTCGGTTTCGTCCAAAATGGCTAATTTCGGGTCGAGCATCGCCATCTGGAAAATTTCATTGCGTTTCTTCTCCCCACCGGAGAAGCCTTCGTTGACCGAGCGATTCACCAAATTCTTGTCTAATTCAACAATGGACTGTTTTTCTCGCATTATTTTCAGAAAGTCTCCTGCGGACAACGGAGCTTCTCCTTTGCATTTGCGGTGTTCATTGACGGCTGTGCGCATGAAATTTATCATGCTCACACCGGGAATTTCGACAGGATATTGAAAACTCAGGAATAAACCTTCGCATGAACGTGCTTCAGGAAGCATCTCCAGCAGGTTTTGTCCGTTGAAAATTACCTCACCTCCGGTTACTTCAAAAGCAGGATTACCGACTAAAACAGCCGATAAAGTGCTCTTTCCAGAGCCATTCGGTCCCATAATGGCATGTACTTCTCCTGCATTAATCTGCAGATTCAGGCCTTTTATTATTTCCTTTCCATTGATAGAGGCGTGCAAATCTCTTATTGTTAGCATATTATATTTATCTTGTATTTTTCTTATTCTTTTATTGTATAGTATCAAACGACAAAGTTAATATCTTTTTTTGAAAGCCAATGAATAAATCTTATCACACTTGGATTTTTTAGTGTAACTTTGTTCTCGGATTTTTAATCATATACAGCTATATTCATGAAGAAATTTAAGTCGCTCCGAATCCTTTTCCGGGAAATATCCGGAGAAATATTATTAGCCGAAACAATTGATAACCAAATTGTAAGCCTGATTTGCAATGCATCTCAATCGGAAGAATTGGATGATTTATCCTCGATTCTTCACCCCGGAAACTCGTTGAACCTGCTAAACGCCGCAGAAATTGAGGAGAATGTCTTTACTGCGGAATTGATTGTATTCGAACCGGATTATTTAATTGATATCAGTTCTTTGGCCGAATGTTTCCGCCCTTATGGAAATCATTTTCTAAATTATGCTTTGTCGCGCTTACAAGTAAAAAAGATTACCTCCCCCATTTTATTGGGAAATACCGCCAATTTTTTCGTTGACGAATTTGTGAATGAGGATTCGGACAAGCCGGTTGACTATTTATCCGTGTTGAAAAAGGTATTCCGTGCATCGGCATTCGAATTCACTGTCTGTGAAGATTTGAAAAACCTGAAAACGGAAAGTGATTTTTTCGCTGCTTGCCAAAAGCATTTTCACCATATCCGGCAGGCGGTACGGCAATTTTTTCCAAAGACGGGAATTGACCCTGAAAAAGTGGTTCTGGAGCCTTCGTTTATTTCCAATGCCTTGGGTCTGCAAGGACGTTTAGACCTGATGCTCAATGATTATTCCGCGCTGATTGAATTAAAATCCGGAAAGGCTGTGGAGGATTTTCGTACAAATGGAACATTTATCCGGTCGGCTGAAAATCATTATACCCAGATGATTCTGTATCTGGCTATCCTTGAGTTCAATTTAAATTTGCAGGCGGAGGATGTCCGTTCTTATCTTTTGTATTCCAAGTATCCCGTTCTCAGTAAAGAAAGACATTCGAGAAGCCAATTGCAGGAAGCAATCGGCTTGCGAAACCGAATTGTGGCTTGGGAATACGAATTGCAACGCGCCAACAATCCGGAAACTACCGGCGAGTTGCTAAGCAAAATCAGTTCTCGAAATCTGAATAGCAAACAGCTTTCCGGCAAATTTTTTGAGAATTACTTAGCGCCTTCCATCGACCGCTTTCACATTGGATTTTCCTGTTTGAAAGAAACTGAAAAAATGTATTTCCTGCGGCTTTACACTTTTATAGTGAAAGAAATGTGGCTTTCCAAAGCAGGGGAACGGGAATACGAAGGAGTGAAAAAGGCCTCCGTTTTGTGGAATGCATCTTTTGAAGACAAGCTGCTTGCCGGAGAACTCCTGTATGATTTGAAAATTATCGAAAATTGCGCCGCATCGGAAATACATACCATCCGTCTGAAAATTCCCGTATATGAAGATTTGTACCTGCCTAATTTCCGTCCGGGTGATGCGATTGTGTTGTATGAACGGAATACCGCCGCCGATACGGTCAATAACCGGCAGGTTTTCAAAGGGTCGATAGCAGAATTGGCGGCAGGTCAACTGTCAATTCGTTTGCGTTACCGGCAAAAAAACCTGTCTGTGTGGAAGACAGCTTCTTTTTATGCCATCGAACACGACTATATGGATACCACATTCACCGGCATGTTCCGTGCATTGGCTTGTTTTATTGAGGCAAATCAGGAACGGAAAGATTTATTTGCCGCATCTTCAAACCCACTCCTGAAGAATGGGATACCGGAAGTTTTCCTCTTAATCGGTCCGCCGGGAACCGGGAAAACTTCCATCACTTTGAAACAGATGGTGGAAATTGAAATTCAAAAAAACAAATCCAATATTCTCCTTTTAGCTTACACCAACCGGGCTGTGGACGAAATCTGTAAAACCTTGGCGGATATCAGCCTGTCTTTGCCTTTTATTCGGATTGGCAGTGAATTAAATTGCGCTCCGGAATTTCGCAATCATTTGTTGGAAAATTACTTGGACAATTGCCATAACCGGAATGAAGTCGCAAGTGTAATCGCTGCTTGCCGGATTTTTGTGGGAACAGCCGCTTCAATCTGGAACAAATCCGAGATTTTTCAGCTCAAACATTTCGACCTGGCTATTATTGACGAGGCCACTCAATTGTTGGAACCGCACCTGTTAGGAGTCTTTTGTGCGAAAAGCAGTGTGGGCGAAAACGCTGTTGAACGTTTCGTGTTGATTGGCGACCACAAACAACTTCCGGCTGTCGTTTTGCAAAACAAAGAAGAGAGCCGGGTGAACGAAATTATCCTGAATAAAACAGGTCTGACCGACTTGCGCAATTCCCTGTTTGAACGCTTGTACCGCAAATACAGTGACGCAGGGTTTACCTCCGCTTTCAGTATGCTGTACAGGCAAGGCCGGATGCACCCGGCTATCGCCGCCTTTCCTTCGGAGCATTTCTATGGCGGCGCCTTGGAATGTGCAGGTTTGCCCCATCAAACGGAAAAATGGGAGCATGGACGCTTACATTTTTTTCCTGTGGAACCTTCCGGACAAGATTTTTCAGACAAAGCAAACAGCCGTGAAGCTGAAAAAATAGTGGAAATTTGCAGGCAGCTTTACACCGATTGTGTAAAAAACGATTTGCCCTTTGAACCGGAAAGCATTGGAATTATTACCCCTTTCAGAAGTCAGATAGCGCTTATTCGCAAAAACTTACAGAAAACGGGCATTGATGGTTTTGCCAATATTACGGTTGATACGGTCGAACGTTTTCAGGGCAGTCAGCGGGATACTATTATTTATTCTTTCTGTATCAAAACGGAACGGCAATTGGAATCACTGCCCAATCTGCTGGAAGAAAACGAGGTGCAAATCGACCGTAAACTCAATGTAGCGCTGACCAGGGCCAGGATGCAACTATACATTGTCGGGAATGAGCAGTTACTCAATAAAAACGCTATTTACAAAGACTTGCTGGAACATATAAAAAGACAGATGGAATGTAAATAGCTGAAAGATAAAGTTCTATGCGTTCCCTTACTAAAATTCGACCGTCTCTTCCGGGTCGCTTTTTACAAGGAGAATACTCATTTCGTACAAGCCGTAAAGCGGCAGAAAAACCAGCGATAAGGTGAAAGGGTCGCCTGTCGGCGTGATAATTGCGGCAGCAATCAGTAAAAGTAAGATTGCATGGCGGCGGTATTTCTTGAAAAACGATTTTTTCAGGACGCCGATTTGCGAAAGCAGCCAGGAAATCAGCGGCATTTCAAATACAAGTCCCATTATCAGGATTAAGGTCAGGAAATTATCCATATACGAATTAAGGGAAAGTTCATTTCGGATTACATCGCTTAACGAATAATTATAGAGGAAACGCAAAGTCATCGGAAAGATAATGCTGTAGCCGATCAGGCAGCCAATAAAAAACATAATGGAACCGAACAGGAATACCCAACGGATGCTCTTTTTTTCGTGCTCGTACAAAGCAGGACTGATAAAACGCCAAAATTCAAATAAAATATAGGGACAAATCAATATCAACGCAACCCAGCCTGATGTGCTTAAATGCCTGAAAAATTGGGCAGTAAGGTCGAAATTAATCATATCGACCGAAAAGTTGTTGTCACAGAAATCGGGTAGAAAAGGAAGTTTGCCGCTTAATTTACACATATAGGCGTACAGGAAAAAACCCGTCTTGGTCGGCGCCATTATTATCTCATCAAAAATAAAAGGCATAAAACAAAACGCCGCAATAGCGAAAACAGCCAATGCAATGATAACCCTGAACAACATCCAACGAAGTTCTTCAAGATGATCCCAGAAAGACATTTCCTGAGCGCTCATACTTTATTACAAGAAAGGAAGATAATTATTTGGTTAAAGAATCGTCCGACTTGATATCTTCTTCGATTTCTTTCATGCCGTCTTTAAAACCTTTGATTCCTTTCCCGATTCCTTTCATCAATTCGGGTATTTTTTTTCCTCCGAAAAGCAAAAGAATTGCAATCAAAATAATTATCCATTCCCAACCTGTGGGTAAACCAATTAAAAATATAGACAGTAAAGTGTTCATATTTGCCAATATAAATAAGTTAATCTTGTTTAACCAAAACGCATACTCACTACAAAAGTAAAAATTATTATTGGAAAAGCAGCAGGAAATCAATAATTATTCTTGTTTTTTTATTAATTTCGCTGTTTATATCGGGGAAAGTTCCGAACCGAATAAAAATTTAAGGTATATGAAACCGGCATTTTTCTTATTGGCTATATTGATTGTTTTTCCTTTCCTGTCGTCCTGGTCAAATCCGGATTCTGTTCGGATAGAAATAGTTGCACCCCAATTGTCCGGACAGAAAATTTTTCTCTGTTCCTATTTTAACGGTTTGACTTACAAACAGGATTCTATCTGTTTATCTTCACAAGGCGAGGGCGTTTTCCACCAGGACAAAATTTTTCCGGAAGGACAATACCTTATTCTTTTGAAAAATAATTTGTATATTGATTTTTTATTATCTGAAGACCAGCAGTTTACCATAAGAACCGATACAACCGACCTTCTTTATAAAACACAAATAGAAGGAGCGGAACAAACAGAAGCGCTATTGTCTTATTCCCAATTTATCAACGGCGAACAAAAGAAACGGCAAAAAATCATCCATGATTTTCGTTCACTTCCGGAAGACAAAAGAGACCTTGCCGCCGCTGAAGCCGATTTGGCCGTTTTGAATGAGGAAGTTGAAAAATTTCAAGCAGATTTTCACGCCCGTTTCAAAGGTAAATGGGTCAGTTTATTCCTTCGAAGCGTAGAACCGGTAACAACAGGGCCTTTCCCTTTCCCTAAAACCCAAGCAGAATATGATGTGGAATTCAACTACCAAAAATACCATTTTTTCGATAATATTGACCTGCAGGACAGGCGATTTTGGTGGACAAATCATTTTCCCGGCAAAGTGATTACTTACATGGAGAAACAGGTAGAACAAATTCCGGATACCTTGGCCAATGCGGCCTCCGGATTGCTTGCCCGGACATTCGGCGACAGTATCTGTTTCCAATTGATGTTGAACAAATTGGTCACCTATTCTTCGACCAGCAATATTATGGGAATGGAAAATGTCTGGATGAAATTAGTGGAGGACTACTATCATAAAGGCTTGGTCACTTGGGGAGATTCAACGCATTTTGCAGATATTACATTCGAATACAACAAAAGACGTTTCAACAGGATTGGAATGACAGCGCATGACATCGGATTACAAAGCGTCGACGGGAAACATTGCAAACTGTACGATTTAGGGAAAAAGTACACTTTGCTCTACTTCTACGAACCCACCTGTGGTCATTGTATAAAAACAACCCCCGAATTGTATGAAAAAATCTACCTGAAATATGCGGAAAAAGGATTGGATATAGCTGCTGTTTACCTGTATACAGACAAAAAAGAATGGCTTGACTATATCGAAAAAAACCGGCTGAAAGGTAGCCATTGGCACAATCTCTGGGACCCGGAACATCAATCGGCGTTTTATCTGTATTACGATACAACTTCCACTCCCGGCATATATTTGTTGGATGAAAATAAAACGATTATTGCAAAAAAAGTGGATATTGCTACATTGGATACGGTTTTAGGCCGGTTGTTGCCGTGAGAATCCAGTATAATAATTCAAAAAAGCGTTCTTTGACGTATTGGGTTACACGCGAAAAGCCATTTAGGGAAATTTGTTGTAAATATCTTTACGGTGGGCAAGCACTGCAAAAAACACATCGTCTTTCTCTATGAATAATCCTATCCTGTAGTCACCCATTTTTATCCGGTAGGCGAATGCGTGGCCTTTCAATGTGGGATTTGAAAAAAGGCAGTGCCGAAATAGCCGTCATCAATGGCAAAACCTTGCCCATCACCGACAAGAAATCAAAACTAATAGGGAACGATATACTTAATTTTACAAAATAATTCATTACCTTTGCTTAACAAATTCTCAACAAGCAAACTAATTTGTTAACAATTTATGCAAGCAAACATACCTCAAATCAGGCAGTATCTGTCGTTTCTGTGTTTAGCGGTTATATGCTATACGTCTGTCCATGCACAGGAAGCTCCTGCCGGTAATTACTTAAATCAGGCCGACGATTATGCCTATATTTACAACGGCCGGTTAGAGCCGGTTTACAGCATGGTAATGTATAAGGAATTACCCTATTACCGGAATGCCGATTATACGGAAGCATCCATCGTTTACCGCAACAATTACTATCCCAATCAAAAAGTGCGTTTAGATTTATTCAAGGAACAGTTAATCCTGTTGCTACCCGGAAAAAATTACGGCATCGTCCTCGATGACAGGAAGGTAAACAAAGTATCCATGTACAATAAAACTTTTGTATGGCTGTCCCCACCGAAAGAAAGCAAATTGAAAAACGGATACTATATGCAATTACATGCGGGAAAAAACATACAATTATTTTGTAAAGAAACCTATTCTCTCGAAAAAAAAATGTCGCAGGAACGGGTTACTTTTTATTTCGACCGCGCAAAACGGTATTATTTGCTGCACAATAATCGCTACCGAACGGTAAAAAACAAAACGGCATTTTCCAAATCATTCCCGCAATATAAAAAGCAAATCAATCAATTTGTCAAGGAGCATAAACTGGATTTCAAGCAGAATCCGGACGAAAGTTTAACTACATTAGCCGCTTACTGTGAAGAATTAACAAATTCAACGAACAAGCCATGAAACGATTCGCAATCCTCTGTAATTTCATCCTGTTGTGCAGTTTTTATTCGGGACTTAACGCGCAACAAATTCAATCTGCGCCGAAAGACAGCATTCCCATCGAAACGCTGTTGTCTTTTGTGGAAACCAATACTCCCTACCGGATTTATGCCGACATCGACAGTTCTTTCATGGTCGTTATCCGGGACAATGACGTTCCGTCCGTTCTGTTATTGCAAAATGCACTTGCCGGTTCGCCTTATCATGTTTCGCTTTACCATAACAATCTCTTTATTTTGAAAGGGGAAGCATTGAAAACCCGGCTTTCGCCCCTATTGACAAACCGGGCGCAGACGCAGGGTACCATGGTTGAAAACCAAATACAAACGGAAAGAATCGAAAAGACAGCTTTTGCCAATTCGGAAAATTTAATCTATTCGGTAGGTGATCCGTACCGGAAAGATATTCCCGGCGAAATAACCCTGAAAGGAAAAGTCATTGATTCCAAAACGCGGGGACCCTTACCCGGAGTGAATATTGTTTTGAAAGAACCTCACACGACCGCTGTTACCGATATTAACGGAAATTACGTCATCAAATTGCCGTCGGGACGTATTCAATTAGACCTGAGCGGGTTTAATATTAAAGAATCCCGCCGCCAACTGATGGTTTATGACGATGAAACATTCAATATCGAAATAATAGAAGACATTTATGAACTGGACGAAGTCACCATTATCGCGCAACGAACAGATAATGTGAGAAGCATACAGTTGGGGGCGGAAAAACTTCAGATAGCCAAAATAAAAAATATTCCCGCAGCCTTCGGCGAAGTGGATATCCTGCGGGTAATCCAGTCATTGCCCGGAGTGAAAACCGTAGGCGAAGCATCCACGGGCTACAATGTGCGTGGCGGAGCAACCGACCAGAATCTCATCTTGTTGAATGACGGTACGATTTACAATCCGAACCATCTTTTCGGCCTTTTTTCGGCCATCGGGTCCGATATGGTAAAGGAAGTAGTACTGTACAAAAGCAGTATTCCCGCACAATACGGCGGCCGGGTTTCGTCGGTGCTGGATATTACCGGAAAGGAAGCGAATAAGGAAAAATTTACCGGTTCGGCCGGATTGGGTCTGGTAACCAGCCAACTTACGCTTGAAATACCCGTAATCAAGGAACGGACGTCGGTTTTAGTCAGCGGTAGAACGACTTATTCGGACTGGATATTAAAGCAATTACCCGAAAAAAGCGGTTACAGCAACGGAACGGCAGGATTTTACGATATGGGAACTGTAATCAGCCATCGAATCGATGAAAAAAACACACTGAATGTTTACGGATATTACAGCCGCGACCGTTTCGAGTTCAGCGCGAATCAGCAATACGCTTATAACAACCTGAATGCCTCCGCCAAATGGAAGCGGGTGTTTAACGATAAACTGTTCGGCACTTTTGCCGCCGGCTACGACCATTATGATTATAAAAATACGGATACCATGAATGAAGCTGCGGCATACGCACTTTCTTTCGATATCAACCAATTGTTTGTCAAAGCCGATTTTATCTACGACTGGGATAAACATCAACTGAATTTCGGATTTAAATCGATGCTTTATACGATTTCGCCGGGAAACTACGAACCCGTCGGGGAAAATTCGTTAGTGGCGCTCAACCGATTACAAAAGGAAAATGCTTTGGAATCGGCGCTTTATATCGAAGACCAATGGAATATTACCCCAAAATTATCGACAACCGCAGGGATTCGCTTTTCGATGTTTAACGCCTTAGGCCCGCGCGATTATTACCGATACAATCCGGATATGCTGCCCTACGAATCCACGATTATTGACAGTCTGCATGCAAATGCAGGACAGGTAAGCAAAACCTACATCGGCCCCGAATTTCGACTGTCCGCCCGTTATATACTGGCCGATAATCTTTCTGCAAAAGCCGGATTCAACACCATGCGGCAATATATTCACAAATTATCGAATACCGTCATCATGTCGCCGACGGATACATGGAAATTGAGCGATGCCAATATCCGCCCGCAAAAAGGATGGCAAGCGGCGACCGGTTTGTATTATAATGCGCCTAAAAAAGTCTGGTTGGCTTCTGTGGAAGTGTATTACAAAGAAATGAACGATTACTTGGACTACCGCAGTGGAGCCAGAATATTGATGAATCCCCATATTGAAACAGACGTAATTAATACCGAAGGATATGCTTACGGCGTAGAATTGTCGCTCAAAAAAGAAGTCGGCAAACTGAACGGATGGGCAAGCTATACTTATTCGCGGACATTTCTTCGCCAAAGCGACAAATTAATTACCCGGCCGGTCAATAACGGCGACTGGTATCCAACGGATTACGACAAACCGCACGATTTCAAGCTGACCGGTAATTACAAATTTACCCAACGTTACAGCTGTTCGGTCAATATTGACTACAGTACAGGCCGACCGGCCACCATACCTGCCGGGAAATACTACAACCCAACATTAAATGCCATACAGGTATTCTATTCAGATAGAAACGCCCACCGGATTCCGGATTATTTCCGGACGGATTTGTCGTTTAATATCGAACCCAGCCATAAATTGACTTTGTTGACACACAGTTCGATTTCTTTCGGCGTGTATAATTTGACCGGACGGCAAAATGTCTATTCGATTTATTATCTTTCCGAAAACGGGAAAATACAGGGATACAAACTTTCGGTTTTCGGGACGCCCATTCCATTTGTAACGTATAATATTAAATTTTAAAATGAAATTACACTATTTGCTATTCGTTATAATCCTTTTTTTCTGCTTTCCGGCAAAAGCGGAAAACCGGGTATATGAACGGGTTTATGTTCATACCGATAAAGACTGTTACATTGCCGGCGAAGATATACGCTTGAAAATTTACGTTATCGACAGTCATTTTCAACCCTCTGACTTGAGCAAAGTCGGCTATGTGGAAATTTGCAATACGGAAAAACCGTTGCTGCAAATAAAAGTAGCTTTGGAAAACGGAGGCGGAGCCGGAAAAATCGAAATTCCGACGGATATTCCTTCGGGAATTTACCAACTGTCGGGTTATACCCGTTATATGCGGAATGAAGGCGAAAAGGTTTTCTTTCAAAAACAGATTGCTATCGTCAATGCAGAACAACAAACGCTTGAGCTACAACGATTTGAATTAATTGAAAAACCGGAACCGGCCTATTCGACAAAACCGGAAGCAGCTAATGTATTGATAAAAACCAGCCAAAGTGAATATGGCAACCGGGAAAAAGTCGTTCTTTCTATTGACCATATTCCTGCGAATACGGCCGATTTGGTTATTTCCGTCAGCCGAAACGACACGATTGCCGAAACGCCGGAAATCAATAATCAGGAATGGTTGAAACAGGTAAACGCTACTTTGCCGTTCTCTCAACAATGGACGCCCGAATACGAAGGACATATCATTACCGGGCGTTTGGCTCCCGAACCCCAGGAGAAATTATCGGCCAGCGTGGCTTTTGCAGGAAACGACGTCCGCTACTTCGGCGGACAGATAAACACCCAAACGAATACGGTCAATTTCTACACAGCCGACCTATTCGGCCCGCAGCAGATCGTAACATCCGCCATATCGCCGGGGTATTACGATAAAGTTCCCTACCGGATCGACCTGCTTAGTCCGTTTTCCGAATCCTTACCTGCCTCTTTACCTGTACTGCCGATTTACCGGAATGAAGGACAGCTAATGGAAAGATACCTTGGTGTTCAGATGCAGAAAAAAATAGACAGTAAAACCATCGACAATTTTACCCAAACGCCCAATGACCGGACTTTCCAACCCGTTTTAAGTTATGATTTGGACGAATATACCCGTTTCAATACAATCAGCGAAACCATACTCGAATTTATCAACAAAGTGAGCGTCATCCGGATGCAGGATAAACGGAAAATAAGCGTTTATATAGATGAAGAGCAACGATCCAGTCAAAGGACATTGGTCTTATTAGATGGCATTCCCGTTTACGACCATCAAGATATCCTCAATTATAATCCGATGTACATCAAGCGAATCAATATTTACAACGAATGTTTCACATTCGGCGGAAATGATTTTGACGGTATCGTATCCTTTCTTACCCGCGAAGGCAACTTGCCGTTTTTTCAATTAAGCAACGAATCGCAACTGTTCAATTACGATTGTCCGCAACTTCCGTCCTTGTTCGATGCACCGGACTATTCAACCCAACCCGCCAAAAATTCCAGAAAACCGGATTTCCGACATACTTTGTACTGGAATCCCTTTGTTCAATTCACAACCGGCCAACCGGTTCATCTGTCTTTTTATACATCCGATTTGTGTGGGCTATTTAAAGTTGCGGTTGAGGGTATTACGACCGATGGAGAAATGGTGCAGGGCAGTATTAATTTTCAGGTGGCAACCTTATCAAAGTAAGGACACTATAATAGTTAATTTTGAATATATGAACGCAAAAATAGTATCAAGTTTATTGATTCTGACGCTGCTGGCCACCGCCTGCGTATCGGAATACAATCCCGTACTGCCCTCGGACGACAAAAAAATCTTGTTTGTCGATGGAAGCATTATAGAAAATACGGATGTACTGTTTCGCATCAGCCAAAGTTTTTCCCTGAATGAAGATACGGTACCCGAAGAAAGTTTTGTCAATAATGCAAGCCTAACCATTATCGGCAGCAACGGATATAAAAGTCCGGCGGCAATCAATGAAGGGAAAGGAACTTACCGGATACCGACAGGCGCGTTGGATGACGATGTGGAATACGGTATACAGATAGAATATGACGGTGATACCTATCAATCTGCGCTATCGAAACCACTTCATACCCCCGAAATCGACAGTATTTCCTGGACACAGCCGGATTCAATCGGGACTGTTTTTTTTCATGTTTCCACACATGATAATACGGGAGCAGGAACGCGGTTTTTTATGTGGAATTATACCGAAGACTGGGAAATCAAATCGGTTTATCCGACCGCTATTTTTTACCGCGCCGAAGCGGATACTTTTTATGTTGACTGGTCGCTGCCTTATTATTACTGCTGGCGGAAAAATGAATCCGGCACATTCTTGATTGGTTCAACGGAATCCCTCCGTGAAAACAAGCTCGTCAACAAACAACTATACGAACAAGGTTCCGAAGACGACCGTTTTTCGGAGCTGTATAGCGTTATTGTAACGCAAAGAGCAATCAGTAAAGATGCGTATGAATATTATCAGAGCATAAAAAAACAGAACGAAGACATGGACGGATTGTTTACACCCCAGCCTTCGGAAATAACAGGAAATATCACTTGCATTACCGAGCCCTCAAAAAAAGTAATCGGATATGTAGAAACGGTTAAAAACAGAAGTCAAAAAAGGATATTCGTTTATCCGGAGCAACTGAGGCGTCCGGTTGTTTATTCGGATTGTGATCCTCTTTTCCTTACAAATGGCAAATTACCGGAACCTGGACAATATGCATATTTTTACAAAATGGGGTGGCGGCCGGCCGAGATAGATTCAGAAAGCTATGCCTACCACGGAATCATCATCCCTTCGGAATGGGCGCTGAGCCATTGTACGGATTGCAGGGACAACGGCGGCACAAAAAACAAGCCGGATTTCTGGCCTAATTGGCATTGGTAGCGTAATTTATAATAAGCCTGCGCCGACATGCGTTATGCACAGTGAAAACCGCCGGTTTTCTGTCAGCTATACATAAATATTAGTGCGTTAACGCTAAAACTTGCAGTTTTTTTTGGTATTTAATTTTTTTTTATGATAACTTTGAACGGTTCTTGCATGAAATACACCTAAAAAGTTAATTAGCTACTTAAAAAATACAAGCAAATGAGAAAGATTATCACGCTTATGGTTTTATTGGCAATTTTTGCCACCAATGCACAAACAACGTGCTACGTGAAACAGACCGCTACCGGCAACGGCGACGGCTCTATGTGGGCAACCGCCTTCTCAGACGGAATTATCAACATCAACACGCCGACAGATAACCCGGATAACGGCTGGACATGGAATAGCCCGACGCTCACCATCACCGCCAATGGTACGTACACCATCACCGGAAGTGGCGAGACAACCAACCGCATCGTAATACAACCAGGCTTGACGAATGTGAACATCATCCTGAGCGGCGTAAACATCAACGTAAGCGGAGAATCCGGCGCATGCGCCTTCGACATGACCGGAGCGACGGTCAACCTGACGCTCACCGGCGGCAATACGCTCATAAGCGGATATAACAGAGCAGGTCTTGAGGCGCCGTCCGGTGCGACGCTCGTCATCGACGGCACAGGTAGCCTGACGGCAATCGGCAACTTCAGCAGCGGCGGAGCTACAGCGGGCATCGGCGGCGGTCAAAACGGCGACGGCGGCACAATTACCATCAACGGCGGTACGATCACGGCAACCGGCAGTGACTGGGGAGCAGGCATCGGTGGCGGTCAATACGGCGCAGGCGGCACAATCACCATCACCGGCGGTACGGTCACGGCAACCGGCGGCGTCAGCGCAGCAGGCATCGGTGGCGGCTACGCCGGCGCAGGCGGCACAATCACCATCAACGGCGGTACGGTCACGGCAATCGGCTTAGGCTCAGCAGGTATCGGCAACGGCAACAACTACATCGGCGCAGGCGGTACGCTTGCTATGAACGGCAACGCCTTCGTCAACGCCTCAGACGTCAGCGACGCATCGCCAAAGACCAAAGGTATTCTCTTCGACGGCAATAGCGGAACGATGTATGGCGATGTTACGCTGAATCAGGAGGCGGAAATTCCCGCAGGCAAAACGCTCTCCGTCCCCGCCGGGCAAACGCTAACCGGCAACGGCACAATCATCAACAACGGCGCAATCATCAACAACGGCACGATCATCACCAACGGTATAATCATCAACGACGGCACAATCACCAACGACGGAACGATCGACAACTGCAACGGCACGATCATCGATAACGGTATCATCACCGGCTCAGGCACAATCACCTGCGGAATCAGCGTACTCACGTCCGACGGCAGCGGTATAGTATATATCAAGAAAGGCAGCCACGGCGACGGCTCATCCTGGGAAAACGCCTATCCCGAACTTGCCGTCGCCCTCGTCGAAGCCAAAACCAATCCAAATATTCACGAGATATGGGTAGCCGCAGGAACGTACAAACCGCTCTACAAGGCAGGCGACGGCACAACCGACCGCGACAAGGCATTTATTCTGGTCGAAAACGTAAAAATCTACGGCGGATTCCCGACCGACGCCAACGACATCGACCACACCACAATAGCCTCACGGACACTATCGTCCCCAGCGTCCCTGACAATCTTATCCGGCGATATTGACGGCATACCCGGCATAAGCGCAGATGACGCCTACCATGTAGTTATAGGTTTCTTCATTTACAACGGCATCCTCGACGGCTTTACCGTCACGGGCGGGAATGCCGACGGTAGTGGTAGCATCATAAACGAGGGATACTATATTGCACAGAACTCCGGCGGCGGGATGTATAATTGTTTTTATTCATCGCCCACGCTCACCAACGTGACCATCAGCGGAAATAAGACAAACGGCAACGGCGGCGGGATATCTAATGATAATTCATCATCGCCCACGCTCACCAACGTGACCATCAGCGGAAATACGGCAACCGGCAACGGCGGCGGGATATCTAATGAAAATTATTCATCGCCCATGCTGACCAACGTAACCATCAGCGGAAATACGGCAAACGGCAACGGCGGCGGGATATCTAATGATAATTCATCGCCCATGCTGACCAACCTTACCATCAGCGGAAATACGGCAACCAACTCCGGCGGTGGGATATATAATAGTAATTCATCACCCGATCTCACCAACGTGATCATCAGCGGAAATTCGGCAACCGACGGCGGCGGGATATATATTTATGGTTCATATCCCACGTATCCCACGATCATCAACGTTACCATCAGCGGAAATTCGGCAACCAACGGCGGCGGGATATATAATGACGATTATTCATTTCCCCAAATCTACAATTCTATTCTTTGGGGCAATACGGCAACAAGCACAGGGGCAAATATATTGAACATCAACAGCTACCCCGATTATTTCAACAGCCTTGTTCAGGACGAAAATCTCGGCTTCCCAAACCTCGACGGCACAGACGCGGCAAACGATCCGCAATTTGTATCGCCAATTGATGCATCAAATGCGCCCACCACCGCCGGCAACTACCGGCTGTTAGCAAACAGCCCCGTCAAAGATGCAGGCGATAATTATATGTTTACGTGGGAGTCGACGGATTTGGACGGCAACCCGCGCATCGTGAACGGAATCATTGACATAGGCGCATACGAATACCAAATGATCACGCCCGACGGCAACGGTATAGTATATGTAAAGAAAGACGGCAACGGCGACGGCTCGTCATGGGCAAACGCTTGCGGCGAACTTGCCAACGCCTTCTACGAAGCAAAAGATAACCCGTGGAGCGGCATCAACGAAATCTGGGTAGCCGCAGGAACGTATTATCCTCTCTACAAGGCAACGTCAGTAGATGCCAACAACTATCCGACAACCGACCGCGACAAGGCATTTGTACTGATAAGCAATGTAAACACCTATGGAGGCTTCCCGACCGACGCCAACGACATCGACCACACCACAATAGCCTCACGGACACTATCGTCTCCCGCGTCCCAAACAATCTTATCCGGAGATATTGACGGCATACCCGGCATAAGCGCCGGCGACGCCTACCACGTAGTTATAGGCGCATATGTTATCTACGACAACACCGTCCTCGACGGCTTTACCGTCACAGGAGGGAATGCCGACGGCAGCAACTCTATCATCGTAAACGGAGCAAATATTTACAACGGTCACGGCGGCGGGATATATAATGTTTTTCATTCATCGCCCACGCTCACCAACCTTACCATCAGCGGAAATACGGCAACCGAAGGCGGTGGGATATATAATTATGA
>JAITQA010000040.1 GCA_031289145.1 Dysgonamonadaceae bacterium
ACGTCGTATCGTCATTGCGAGGGCGAAGCCCGAAGCAATCCGGAGAAAGAGATGTAGTAATTAGATTGCTTCAGCCGTCGGCTTCGCAATGACGGCAAAATATAATTTACTTAACACTAAGTTTTCCCTTTATTTTGCAACAGAATAAACTTCTTCGTAAGGTTGAATCAATACCCAACCCGAACCTTCAAATTTTAACATTACCAATATAGGCGACCATCAGGATATACGCCTGTCGGAAGTTTACAATAGAATTTTGTCAAGTGAAAATCTGCACTGAGGATTTGCCTGACAGAAAATTAAACATAAAAAAACGAACAGGATTAACGAAAAAAAAATTACCTTTGCATGGTAATTAAAAAAGGTAATATAACGGAGGAGTATGGCTAAAGAAATTGTGGAAACGCCTCTGATGAGGCAATATCTTGAGATTAAAACCAAACATCCCGATGCCATTTTGTTGTTTCGTGTCGGTGATTTCTATGAAACTTTTTCGGAAGACGCTATTGTTGCCTCCGAAATTTTGGGTATTACATTGACGCGACGCGCCAATGGGTCTTCCCAGTTTGTCGAATTAGCCGGTTTTCCGCACCATGCGCTGGATACTTATCTGCCTAAGTTGGTGCGAGCAGGGAAAAGAGTCGCTATCTGCGATCAGTTGGAAGACCCCAAATTGACCAAAAAATTAGTAAAACGAGGAATTACGGAGTTGGTTACCCCCGGAATTTCCATCAATGATACTGTACTCAATCACAGGGAAAATAATTTCTTAGCTGCCGTCCATTTCAATAAGCGTATTTGTGGCGTCGCTTTCTTTGATATCTCGACCGGTGAATTTTTGACAGCCGAAGGCCCTGTGGATTATGTCGATAAACTGATTCACAATTTTGCGCCGAAAGAAGTGCTATTGGAACGGAACAAACGCAAGCAATTCCAAGAGGCATTCGGCACGAAATTACTGACTTTTGAAATGGACGACTGGATTTTTACCGAAGATACGGCCAATAACCGCTTGCTGAAGCAGTTTGAAACAAAGAACCTCAAAGGATTCGGTGTTCAGGGGTTGACCAACGGGATTGTTGCTGCCGGCGCTGTTTTGCATTACTTGGATTTTACGCAGCATACGCAGACGGCACATATTACGTCCATTTCCCGGATCGAAGAAGAACGTTATGTGCGTTTAGACCATTTCACGGTGCGTAGTCTCGAATTGCTGGAGCCTATGAACGAAGGTGGAAAATCGCTCTTAGATGTGCTGGATAAGACGATTACGCCCATGGGCGCCCGGATGTTGAAACGCTGGATCGTTTTTCCGCTGAAAGAACAGAAACTGATAGAAGACCGCTTGTCGGCGGTGGAGTATTTTTTCAAGGAACCGGAACTGAAAGTTGTGTTGGAAAAACAACTCAGTTTAATTGGCGATCTGGAAAGAATCATCTCCAAAGTAGCCGTCGGAAGGGTAAACCCGAGAGAAGTCGTCCAGTTGAAAGTGGCGCTGAGAGCCATTGAACCGATCAAGCAAGGCTGTCTACATTCCGATGAACCCGGCCTTCGAAAAATAGGCGACCGCCTGAACCTTTGCGAATTGGTCCGGAATAAGATCGAACAGGAAATTGTTGTCGACCCTCCGGTCCTGTTGAGCAAAGGGCATGTGATTGCCCAAGGAATAAACGAAGAATTAGACCAGTTGCGCGAAATCGCTTATTCCGGGAAAGATTACCTCCTGCAGATTCAACATCGCGAAAGCGAACAAACCGGAATTCCCTCCTTGAAAGTGAGCTACAACAATGTATTCGGCTATTATATTGAAGTCCGCCATACACACCGTGATAAAGTGCCGTCGACCTGGATACGCAAGCAGACTTTGGTCAGTGCGGAACGCTATATCACGGAAGAACTGAAAGAATACGAGGAAAAAATACTGGGGGCGGAAGACAAGATTGTGGAATTGGAAACCCGTCTGTTCAATGACTTGGTTCTCGAACTCACCGAATACATTGCACCTATCCAGACCAATGCCGGCCAGATAGCCCGTATCGACTGCCTGCTGTCTTTTGCGAAAATCGCGCAAAGGAACAAATATATCCGCCCGCAAATCAACGAAGAAAATGTGCTTGACATCAGCGGCGGACGGCATCCGGTAATTGAAACCCAATTACCTGCGGATGAACCGTATATACACAACGATGTTTACTTGGACGACAAAAAACAGCAAATTATCATCATTACCGGCCCGAATATGGCGGGAAAGTCGGCTTTGTTGCGGCAAACCGCTTTGATTACCCTCATGGCGCAAATCGGTTCCTTTGTCCCGGCCGAATCGGCAATCATTGGAATTGTAGACAAAATTTTCACACGGGTAGGCGCCAGCGATAATATTTCGATGGGAGAATCTACGTTCATGGTGGAAATGAATGAGGCTGCCGGTATACTGAATAATATTTCGGATAAAAGTCTGATTCTTTTTGATGAGTTGGGACGGGGAACCTCCACTTACGACGGCATTTCCATTGCTTGGGCTATCGTCGAATATATTCATGAGTATCCGCGCGGAAAAGCAAAAACGCTTTTTGCCACCCATTATCACGAGTTGAATGAGATGGAAAAATCTTTCAAGCGAATCAAAAATTACAATGTTTCGGTCAAGGAAGAAAATAACAAGGTGATTTTCCTGCGCAAATTGGTGCCGGGAGGTAGTGAGCACAGTTTCGGAATTCATGTGGCGAAAATGGCCGGAATGCCTCAGAGCATTGTGAAACGGGGAAATGAAATCTTGAAACAATTAGAAACAGACAACCGCAAAAATGGAATCGCCAAACCGATGAAACAACTGTCGAAAGAAAGGGAAGGCTATCAAATGAGTTTTTTCCAATTGGACGATCCGGTGCTTTCGCAAATTCGCGATGAAATTAATAATATGGATGTAAACAATCTAACGCCGATAGAAGCGTTAAATAAATTGAGTGATATTAAACGGATTTTGAGGGGTAAATAATAAACCTTTAAATATGAAAACAGACGAGATTAAAAATTTGTTCCGGGCATTTGAAAATATTGTTTGCGATTATGCCGAAATTGAGTGTTGGAGTGCAAGAGAAATGCAGAAATTGCTGGGATATAGCAAATGGGAGAATTTTGAAAAAGTAATCGATAAAGCGAAGACTGCTTGTCAACATGCGGGAGAAGATACTGTCGATCATTTTCCTGACGTCAGGAAAACGATCGCAATGCCAAAAGGAGCTGAAAAACAGATAGATGATATTCTTTTAACCCGCTATGCCTGTTACTTAATTGCACAAAATGGGGATAGCAAGAAGGAAGAGGAGAAAACTCAAGCAAGAAAAAAGAAATTTATTAGAAAAAGTTAAGGTAAATAAATATGGCAGAATCAACCCTCAAACAAAAAACGGCGAAAGGCCTTTTCTGGGGCGGCCTCAGTAATGGCGTTCAATTGTTGGTCAATGTGTCTTTTGGAATCTATATGGCTCGGAGTTTGAGTAAAGACGACTATGGCTTGGTTGGTATGTTGGCTATTTTTATGGGGATTGCTTCCGTTATCATTAACAGCGGTTTTTCGGTTGCTTTAACAAATAAACAAGATGCTAACCATAAAGACTACAATGCCGTTTTTTGGTTTACCGTTTTTGTCGGATTATTTTTATATCTCGTTCTTTTCTTCTGCGCCCCGCTAATCGCCAAATTTTACGGCAGACCGGAATTATTACATTTGTCACGAGCGCTATTTACCATTTTTTTTACAACAGGCGTTGCTACAGTTTCCTATACAGTTATGTTCAAAAAAATAATGGTCAGGCAACAAGCGATTATTGATATTGTTTCATTGTTGACAGCTTGTGTCATTGGGGTAATTCTTGTATTCAATCATTTTACCTATTGGGCTTTAGCTATACAAAGCATGATCTATATGTTTCTGTCCGGCATGTTGCGATTTATCATTGCACCTTGGAAACCAACCCTGCAATTTGATTTTTCGCCCCTGAAACAAATGTTTTCTTTTAGTTTAAAATTATTCCTGACCAATATTTTCACGCAAATAAATGTCAACATATTTTCCATCATATTTGGTAAATTTTATAATGCTGAACAATTAGGCGTTTACAATCAAGGACAGAAATGGTCAGGAATGAGCAGTCAATTTATCGGCGGAATGATTAATTCTGTAACGCAACCCATTTTAGTACAAGTAAATAACAATAAAAAAAGGCAAATAAACGTATTAAGAAAATTAATTCGGTTCGGCGCTTTTATTTCTTTCCCGTTGATGCTGGGATTTGCCTTTATCGGAAAAGAATTCATCCTGATTACTATTGGTGAAAAATGGCTGCCGAGCGTACCGTTTCTCCAGTTATTTTGTCTTTGGGGAGCATTCGGATTTTTGTCGACATTATACACCAATTTGATTTATGCCGAAGGAAAATCCAATTTGTATATGTACGGAACAATCATTACCGGTTTATTGCAACTCGCCGTAGTAATCGGCATGTACCCTTTCGGTATTTTTCCGATGGTGATTGCTTATATTTCCGTATATTTTGTCGGATTAGCGATTTGGCATTATTTTGTATATCGAACAATCGGATTGCGTATCCGGGATGTATTAAAGGATTTATTGCCATTTTTGCTAATTACGACCGGATGTTTTTTTGTAACTTGGTTATTAACGAAAAATATCGTAAATTTGTACGCATTAATTATTGCTAAAATAGGGGTCGCAGGGATACTTTATTATGCAATATTAAGAATTTGTAATGCAAAGATATTAAAGGAAAGTATGGACTTTTTACTAAAACGCGCAAAATGATATAAAAAAATGAAATTTATACCGATTATTTTTGTTCATAAAGGGAATCCGTATTATTTGAAACATTCGCTGGAACAAGCGCGAATATTCAATCCCAATAGTAATATTTATTTGTTGGGGGATGATACAAATAAACATTTCAAAGAAGTTGAACATTATCCCATCACTGATTTTTTCGAATCGGCTGAGAGATTTCAAAATATATATATACATCAATCACCCAACCCATACGGATACGAATTATTTTGTTTTCAAAGATGGTTTATTGTCAAAGATTTTATACAAAAACAAGGTATCTCTCATTTTTTATGCTTAGATTCGGATGTTTTGATTTACTGCAATGTAAATGAGGTATTCAACGAATATTTAAATTTCGACTTTACGATTTGTAACTACCAAGCCCCTTGTTCTACTTTGTTTAATAAAAAAGCTTTAAACGAATTTTGCGATTTTATTCAGAAATTATATACGAATGAATATTATACAAATATTCTGGAACAACGCTACAAAGAATTTATCAATAAACAAAGGGAAATGGGAAATAGCGATATGACTGCTTTCGAATTAATACAAAAATATAAAACACCGAAAGTAAAGGAACTTACAATCATAAATAACCATACTTGCTTTGATGACAATATCGGTAAAGCCGGGAATTTTGAGAAGGAAAAAAATGGACTAAAAAAAATTTACTGGATTAATGACAAGCCTCATGCAAGACTGCGGGAAAATCAACAATTGACATTGTTTTATTCCTTGCATTTCCAAGGGAGAGCGAAACATTTTATATATAATTACAGAATAAATTTCAAACAGAAACATGTCGGCGGAATCCTCTATAGAATCAAATTGGAATATTCTTTCAAAAGGATAATAAAAAAATTTCTACAATCATGCAGAAATAAGGCTCCTGAACCGTTAAGAAGATTAAAAACGAGTTACGTTTTTGATAAAGAGCAGTTTTTGTTGAAAAAATCTTCCGAGGTTTTCAAAGATATTTATAATACAAATCTGTGGGTATCACAAGAGTCAAAATCAGGTACAGGTTCCACCGTTGATGCAACTGCAATTATTAGGGAGCACTTACCTTTGATTATAAACAATTTTGATATTTCATCAATGTTGGATGTTCCTTGTGGAGATTATAACTGGATGAAATTTGTACCCAAAAATTGCCGTTACATTGGAGGGGATATTGTTCCCGAAATTGTGGCTAATAATCAAATATTGTATTCTTCCGACAAAGTTCAGTTTAAGCAATTAGATATAACAATGGACGAGATACCACAAGTAGATTTGATCTTTTGTAGAGACTGTTTGCAACATCTATCATATAAAAAAGTAAAAGAGGCGATAAACAATTTTAAACGTAGCGGATCGAACTATTTATTAGTAACATCGTATCCCAAAACATGGAGAAATTATGATATATACGATGGAGATTATCGTCCGTTGAATTTATTGAAAAAGCCGTTCTATTTCCCTAAACCATTATTAAAAATACGAGAAGGCTCAAAATCGATGAATATAGAGATTGATAAAACCATGTATCTATATAAGATTGAATCTATCAGAATATACAATTAAATAAAGGTAGCCTGATCCAACATTACCCTTTATAATTTTTCCATTTCATTTGTTACGACATTCACAATATCAAGTCCTCGTATTATTTCAAATCGCTCGTTTCCATCAAGATATGAGAGTGTATGACTTTTATTTCTACTTTCTCTGAATTTACTTTCTTTGTATCCTTCTTCTACGGATACTTCTTTGATTCGTTGGTTCAACAAGTCTCGTCTTACAAAGTAGGCATTATTTCCTGTCAGATTGCACCCAATTAAAGCATATCCTTTTTTGTTAGCAATATAAGTTAATGCCGGTAATGATGCCCCAAAATATAAATTGCTATAATGCTTATTTGTTCTTATAAAATCTTTGTCATACGGAACGCTTATAGGTCTTTCTTTCCCGAAAATCGCATTATATTCCATAATTATTATCGATGGATTCAATTGGGAAAAATTCAATTCGTTTAAAATATGTGCATCGTTTCCGTCGAGGTCAATATGCAGAAGTCCTATATTCGAAAAGCCGGTTTCTTGCAACAATCCATTGATGTTTTCTTTGTTTATAAAAACTGCTTTACAATTTAGTGAATATTTCCAATACCACGGTTGATTAGTAAGTCGTAACATGTTTTTTTCAGAACCATCCATCACAAACCCAGTCCAATTATTATTCATCATCAGGAATCTTGTATTTGATTCTTGATAATCTTCTACCCCAAATTCAATGAATGTTTTATTTTCAATGACAATATGCTTTATGAGATATTGTATTATTCCATCATCTCCACATTGGCTAAATATTTTAAATTCATAATCATTCAGATTGTTTGAATCCATTTGATATTGTTGCTTGGATAGTAATGATCCTAAAGCCAATAGTGCAGTTTCGTTTTGAGTTATAAAAACGCTATTGCTTAGCAATATTTTGTTTATGTTGAATTTTTTTTTGATAAAAGTTATCATGACTTTATATAAAAATTAAATAGATTTGTATAATTGTAAGGTTTGATTAGCTGTTTTCTCCCAAGAGAAAAATGCGGAACGTTCCTTTCCTTGTCGAATTAATTCTTCTTGTCGGGTGTGATTATAAATCACCTTTTTAATCGAATCAACCATTGAGTCGATATTCAAGGAATCAAAATATTCGCCTGCATTTTCCGCTATTTCAGGGAAACAACTGCTATTGCTTAAAATAACTGGACATCCACAAGTAAACGCTTCTAAAATAGGGATTCCAAAGCCCTCGTAAATAGATGGATATACAAAAGCCAAAGCTGAAGAATAAAGTTCTGCCAATTCTTCGTTTCCGGCAGTATAATGAATTGTATTTTTATTGATTTTTAATGACCGGAGCAAATAATGTTCATCCCGAAAAAAAGGTTTGCCGGTTACAATTAGTTTCAGTTCCTTGTCGGATTGTAAAAGAAGAGAAAAAGCATTGGCTAAATTCTGGAAATTTTTGTAACCGCCTCTTTCTCCAACAAATAAAATATAACGATCGGGTAACGTCATTTTCTTTTCTTGAACAGGTTTCAAGCTACACCCATGATAAATAACCTTTATTCTATCCGGATGAATATGAAGCCTGTTAACAATATCTTTTTTTGTATTCTCACTCACAGCAATAATCTGATCCGCTTTTTCAGACAATATTCTTTTCCCCCTAACTGCCCAGTCGTCTTTTTTTGTTTGTAGTGAAAAAATTTCATGAGTTAAGTCATGAATAGTAAAAACAAAAGGCTTTTTCTCTATAAAATTCAAAAAATAAGGATCATAATAGGTCGGATGAAAAATATCGTAATCTGAATAAAAGTATTTTTTTTGCAAACGATAATTTAAAAATTTTATAATCGTAGTCCTTCCAGTAAATTTCAAGTGTGGGGAAAAAGTTTTGTAGAAAGATATATCTTTATCTCTCAAGTAATAATTATTGGAGAAAGCTATCGGTAAATCATAATCAATATTTTCTGCAAGATTTCTGATTAATTCGTAGAAATAGCGTGAAATTCCCCCAAAATTTTGTATGGAAAATATTTGATTGTCAAAAAGTATTTTCATCTGGAGAACGAATTATTTATCCTTAATTAGAGGTTCGGTTTGAATAAAATTGCAAGAATTACACTGAAAATACCGGACATCATATTGTTGCATTATTTGGGCAGTGAATATTGATTTACAATCATATCCACAAATTTTACATTTTGTTTTTATATTACGCTCCATAACTTATTGAATGTAAATTTTATTAAAATAATAGAATAGGAACTGCAAAGTTAATGAAAAAAATCTATTTGCAAGTACAAAAATGAAAAAATCTATCTTTACCGACGAATGTAATACGAACAAAAAATGATATGAATAATCCGCTGGTTTCCATCATAACCGTCACTTATAATGCTCAGGAACATCTGGAGCAAACCATGCAAAGTGTCTTTATGCAAATATCGAATATATCATCATTGATGGCGGTTCTGAAGACATAACAATTGATATTATCAATATGAATCGAAAAAAACCTATTATTTGCTCATATTAGAAACTTCTTCTCCTATTTTTCGCTTTCAACTTTCGGCGTGTAGCCTCTTTTTCTTGCTGATTGACAATATTTTCGTCTTCAAAATCATTGCCTGATTGAGAAAAATCCAACAAACCCAAATCAGCACTTTCAGAATCTTTCCCCCGACGGAGTAAGTTTTGAAGATGATCATCTTGAAAGTATTATTGATGACTGTTGGTTTCACAGCAGCAACAGTTCGAATTGGAGAAAAATTCCCAATTACCAGAATAGAGTTAACAAGTCAAAAAACCTTAATGACAAGGCGCCGTTTCTACCTGAGTTTTAAAAGCCGCATGAAAAAATAAACAGTTTCTCTTGCATGTGTTTTCAGAATTTTGAAGATACTCCTCCTGCATTTGAATTTATAGGAATAGTACAGATCAGCTTCTTTATTTTGCTCAATAGTATCCGGATATTTTAGCGGGAGGATAGGATAAGTCGGCACATTTGACAATCCTTCAATTTCCTTGAAAGTATGGATTGCATTTTCCCCAAATCCGATATTTGATACTAAATTTTTGTTGGGGATAACAGATAATCCACGATTGAGCCAGATAACAAATGTAAATTGATAATCCCATGTGTCGATTCTAGATTTTCTCATCAACTTAAAAATGCGTATCCAGTGTCTTAGAATAGACCTGTCATTGAAATAAAAAAACATAGCATTCTCAACTTGTTTCAAAGGAATATTACTTATGTCAAATATATATTTTTCCCATCTTGTTCTCCATGAGGCCCATCCCCAGTGATGATTAAAAGCTGAAAAATAAAATGAAGCATCTCCTCGCTTGATTCCTCCTTGAAAATTATTGCCGCTTATAACCATTATTTGATCATTATCCTTATATTTTTCCAGCATTTCTTGGCAATAAGTGAAAAAATCAGGATGGGGAAGGCAATCATCTTCCAAAATAATTCCTTGCTCAACATGCTCGAAAAACCATGTCATAGCGGTACTTTCGCCTTTTCCACAACCTAAATTTTCATCTTGGAAGAGCGTTTTTAGTTCACAATCCCAATCAATTAGTTTTATAACATCACGTGTTTGTTGGCATAATTCTGCTTCTCCAGGCTTATTTTTCCGGGGTCCATCAGCTGCAACATAAAGAAACTTCGGCTTTTGTTGTCGTATAGCGTTGAATACTTGTAGTGTCACATCTACGCGATTGAAAATAATAAATAATATAGGTGTATCAAACATAATAATTAAAAATATATGGATTTAAAATAAGCAATTGTTTTCAATAAACCTTCTTCCAATTGTACTTGAGGCGTCCAGCTGAGCTTGGTTTTTGCCAGGGTGATGTCCGGTTTTCGCTGCAAAGGGTCGTCTTGCGGCAGGGGATTGAAGACAATACGGGAGGAGGAGCCTGTGAGTTGAATAATCTTCTCGGCCAGTTCAAGGATGGTAAACTCACCGGGATTTCCAATGTTTACGGGGCCTATAAAAGAATCGTCGGTATTCATGAAGCATATCATGCCTTCAATCAGGTCATCGACATACTGAAAACTGCGCGTTTGTGATCCATCGCCATAGACCGTGATTTCATGGTTGCGTAACGCTTGGATAATAAAATTGGAAACTACCCGGCCATCGTTGGGGTGCATTCGTGGTCCATAGGTGTTAAATATCCGAATAATCTTCGTTTTAACCTGATTCATCCGGTGATAATCCATAAACAAAGTCTCGGCGCACCGTTTACCCTCATCATAGCAGGAACGAATGCCGATCGGATTAACGTTTCCCCAATAGGTTTCCTGCTGGGGATGCACAATTGGGTTGCCGTAAACTTCGCTGGTAGACGCTTGCAACACTTTTGCCTTTGTCCTTTTGGCTAATCCCAATACATTGATTGCTCCCATAACCGACGTTTTGACAGTTTGAATGGCGTCAAATTGGTAGTGGATAGGTGAAGCAGGGCAAGCCAGATTATAGATTTCATCCGATTCGATGAAATAGGGCATCGTGACGTCATGCCTTATCAGTTCAAAATAAGGATTATTTAGCAAATGAATGATATTCTTCTTATCGCCAGTAAAAAAATTATCAACACAAATGACCTCGTGGTTATCGTTCAGTAATCGTTCACACAAATGTGAACCCACAAAACCTGCTCCACCGGTTACCAAAATTTTTTTTTTCATTTCTATTCAGTATCTAAAATTGAATGATACAATTGAAGTGTCTGCATTGCCGATTTTTCCCAGGAAAATAAACCAGCCCGCTTTTTACCTAAATTAATTAATTCATTCCGGTAGGAATCATCGTAGATTACATGCTTAATTGATTCGACGATGGAATCAATATCCACAGGGTTAAAATATTCGCCTGCGTTCCCTGCTACTTCAGGGAAACAACTGCTATCGCTTAGTATAACCGGACAATCGGATGCAAAAGCTTCTAAAATCGGAAGGCCGAATCCTTCGTACATGGATGGAAATATAAAAGATAACGCAGCCGAATAAAGTTGGGATAGAAAGGCTTCATCATTTACTATAAAATGGAATGTGCTTTTTTCTATTCCTAAAGACGAAAGAAGTTTCAATTCATCCTGAAAGAAAGGTTTTCCTGTTACTACTAATTTTAATTCCGGATCTGATTTGCAAATAATGGAGAATGCTTTTGCCAAATTCGCAAAATTCTTATATCCGCTTCTTTCTCCTACAAATAACAGAAATCGGTTGGGAAGATTTATTGCTTTTTCGCTACTCGGCGTTAAGCTACATCCCAGATGTATCACTTTTATTTTATCCGGATTGATATGAAGCCTTTCAACAACATCCTTTTTTGTATTTTCACTAACAGCAATAATTTGATTTGATTTTTCCGCCAGAATTTTTTTTCCGCTTATAGACCAATCGTCTTTACTTGTTTTCAAGGAATAAATTTCATGTGTCATATCATGTATATTCAATACAAAAGGTTTATCCCCAATGGAATCCAAAAAATAAGGATTATAGTAGGTTGGGTGGAAAATATCAAAATCCGACTTAAAATATCGTTTTTGTATCTGATGATTAAAAAACTTTATTAGGGTCGTTTTTCCCTGAAATTTCAAATCAGGGAAAAATGTTCTAAAATAAGTAATATCTTTATTCCTTATATAATGGTTATTAGAAAACATTACAGGCAAATCATAATTGATTTCTTTTGACAGAGCCCGGATAAGTTCATAAAAGTATCTTGAAATTCCGCCAAAATTCTGTAAAGAAAATATTTGATTATCATAAAGAATTTTCATCATTTTTTTAATCTTCAAAGTTGAATTGTACAAAAGTAATTATTTTTAGTTGTAAAAACAAAATAATCAGGCGTAATATTTGTTTTTTATCCATAAAAGACAAATTTTTTTTATAACACAAAGAAAATCGCCAATTGTAAAGAAAAAATCAAATTTATTTCTGTAATCTAATAAAAATAAGTACCTTTGCATATTGTCTACTTTAAATTATGAATACACCGCTTATTTCCATCATTACAGTCACTTATAATGCGATAGACGATTTGGAGCAAACGATGCAAAGCGTCTTTGCGCAAACCTATCCGAACATTGAATATATCGTTATCGACGGCGGTTCTGTTGACGGGACAATAAATATCATCCGAAAATACAACGATCGGTTATCGTTTTGGGTCAGCGAAAAAGACAAAGGCATCTACGATGCGATGAATAAAGGTATCCGACAGTCTAAAGGTGAACTGATCGGGATGATTAATGCCGGCGATTATTACGAACCCGATGCTGTCCAAGTCATGGTCGAGGCGTATAACCAACACCCGGATTATGCTATTTTTCATGGGAATATCAATTTGTTGAATGAAGACGGTACTTTTTTTAAGGTGAAAAAGCCGAATCCGGATTTAAGTCAGTTTTACAAAGGGATGTCTGTCTATCATCCTACGCTTTTTGTCCAAAAAACGGTTTATGGTACGAAGCAAAATTTTCGCGAAAATTTGTACAATATTCATTTCAAAATTGCAGCCGATTTTGATTTTATACTGAGAAATTATTTAGCGGGAACCCGTTTTTATTATGTGGACAAGGTAATAGCAAATTTTAAGCAAGGCGGTTATTCCGTTAAAAACAAGAAGACCACCAATATAGAATGTAGGAATATCTTATATGAAAACGGGTATGAAAAGGAAATAGTAGAACCGCTTTTCAAAAAGTGGAATGCAATTTACCGCAAGCAAGGGCTATTGGATGTGGGGTATGCGTTTGTAAGAAAACTATTTTCCGACAAAATAGCCAATAAAATAGCTTCGTATATTGTCAATCGCTAATGAATCTCCATTATCAATTGTCAATTGTCAATTGTTTTGTATATTTGCACTAAAATTTTAAGCAATGCATATTAAAAACGAAATTAAAAAAGCGCTTCCGCATTTGGGTGTATTGGTGTTGTTTTTTCTACTCACCCTGGTTTATTTTTATCCGGCTTTTGAAGGAAAAGTCCTGCAACAAGGTGATATAACGAATTTTAGAGGTATGTCGCATGAATTGGTTGAATATGGAAAATCATCGGGATGGACGGGTTCCATGTTTTCGGGGATGCCGAGTTATCATATTACGGGTTATTCGACCGGCATTGATTTTGTCGGCTGGTTCAAAGGCAATGTCTTAGGCGCTGTTCAATCGGAAACCGCCGGCCCTATTCTGATGCTGTTGATAACGGCCTATATTTTGTTCCTCGTCATTGGCGTGCCTTGGTGGCTGGCTGCTTTAGGCGCTATTGCCATGACATTTTCGTCTTATAACATCATTATTATGTTAGCCGGACATGTTACAAAAGCATGGACTTTGTCGTTCGTTCCTTTGGTATTAGCCGGTATGTTATTGACATTCAAAGAGAAATATTTAAGCGGATTTTTGATTTTTTCGTTAGGATTGGCGCTTTTGATTGTTTCCAACCACTTGCAAATTACCTATTATGCCGCCCTTTTCTGCTTTATTCTGTTTATCGGTTTTGTGGTCGAACGTATTCGCCGGAAAGCATACAAGCCCTTGGGCATCACTACCGGTATATTCGCTGTCGGCGTGATATTGGCCGTTTTGTCTAACATGAATAATTTATACCTCAATTACGAATCCGGACAGGAGAGTATGCGGGGCAAATCGGAGTTGACGCCCTTGACGGAAGCGGAAACGGATGTCCGTGTTTCCGATGGACTGGACAAGGATTATGTTTTTTCCTGGAGCTATGGAAAAGGAGAAACCTTTTCTCTGCTGATTCCCAATGTGATGGGTGGCGGTTCCGGTGGAACGCTCGGCAAAGATTCGCATTTATACAGGGAAATGAAATCTCATGGCGCCCAGGTTGGGAAAGATATTCAAACTTACACTTACTGGGGAGATAAATTGTTCACTTCAGGCCCTGTATATTTCGGTGCGGTCGTCTGTTTCCTGTTCCTGCTATCGTTTTTTGTGATTCCCAAATCCTATAAATGGTGGTTGTTGGGTGCAACGGTTTTCTTCATCATGCTGGCTTGGGGACGCAATCTGTCCTGGTTCAATGATTTCATGTATTATCATTTCCCCTATTACAGCAAGTTCCGTACCGTAGAAATGGCTTTGGTGATTCCCGGTTTTTCTTTCCCTATTTTAGCTGTAATGGCTTTGAAAGAATTGATGGAAAGTAAGATAGAAAAACAAAAACTGCTAAAATCCCTCTATTGGTCGGCCGGTTTGACTGCCGGAATTTGCCTGATTTTGTGGATAATGCCGAGCGCTTTTTTCAGCTTCGAATCAAGCTATGACGCCCAGTTCATCAACCAGGTTCCCGATTGGTATTATTTGGCCTTGCTCGATGACCGGAAATCGCTCTTGCAATCCGATGCCTTGCGTTCCCTGGTTTTTATCTTGTTGGCCGCCGCTTTGGTTTTCATTTATATCCGGACAAAAGACAAAAAGAAGGCGCTTCCTTACTTGGCCACAGGACTGATTCTGCTCGTCTTATGCGATTTGTGGCAGGTAGACAGACGGTATCTGAATGAAAAGAATTTTATGGGCAAAAAAGCCTACAATGAACAACTTTTTCCTAAATCAACAGCCGACAATGCGATTCTGGAAGACCGGGATTTGTCTTACCGGGTACTGAACCTGAACAGTCCGTTTGTGGAAGCAGGCACGAGTTATTACCACAAGTCTATCGGAGGGTATCATGCCGCCAAACTCGGCCGGTACCAGGACTTGATTGAACGGCGTTTGACGAAAGAAATCGCCGGAATTGGTGCAGGGTTCTCACCGGAAGCTACGATGGAAAGTATTACCGGTGGCTTTGCTACGACACCCACGCTGAATATGTTGAACACACGGTATATTATCTATAATCCGGATGCTTATCCGATTGTGAATCCTTATGCTTACGGAAACGCTTGGTTTGTCGGTTCATACCGCTTCGTGACAGGTCCCGACGAAGAAATGGCTGCTTTGGAAACACTCAACCCCCGGACGGAAGCTGTATTGGATAAACAATTCGAAAGCCTGACCGCTAACTTGCAAATCGTTCCCGATTCGGCGGCGAGTATAGAAATGACCGCCTATTTCCCGAACAAGGTGGAATATACATCTTCTTCTACCCAAAAAGGATTGGCTGTTTTTTCCGAAGTTTATTACAAAAACGGCTGGAAAGCATTTATAGACGGGCAATCGGTTCCTATTGGCCGGGCGGACTGGATACTGAGGGCGATTGTCATTCCCGAAGGCGAACACCATATTGAGTTTGTGTTTGACCCCGACGACATCCGTTTGTGCGGAACCATTACGACTATATTCTCTGCGCTGCTGCTGTTGATGCTTATCGGAGGCTTGGGTTATGTTGTTTATCGAAAATTCTCGACACATGCCTGATTCGTTTTTTAAGGAAAGCGAGCACAAAGCTACTCATTTCTCCGTTGTAATCTGCACTTATAACCGGGCAAAATACTTGTCGGCAACGCTGGAAAGCGTTGCCCGGCAAAGCTATTCTGCTGCAAATTTTGAAATAGTGATTGTCGACAACAACAGCACAGATACTACGGAAGCTGTTTCTCTTGCGTTTCGGGATACATACAAAGATTTGAATATCCGTTATTTCATGGAAGCCCGGCAAGGAATTTCTTATGGGAGAAACAAAGGTGTTTCTGAGGCCAAGGGTGAATTTATCGCCTTTATTGATGATGATGAGACCATTGCGCCGGATTATCTGCATCTTTTAGACCGTTTTTTTGTGGATTATCCCGATGCTTTCTTGTGCGGAGGCCCTGTTGTACCGGTCTTGGAGATAGCCCAGCCCCATTGGCTCTCACCTTACCTCATGCGTCCGATAACCGGCGCATACGACAAGGGAAAGGACATAAAAATTGTAAAACCCAAAGACTATCCCGGCACGGGACACGCTACTTTCAGGCGGGATTTATTTATCCGTTACGGCGGATTCAACACCGAACTGGGACGAAAAGGGAACTCACTGTTGGGAGCGGAAGATAAGGATTTCTTTTTGCGGCTGATACAAAACGGTGTAAAATGCTATTATTTTCCGGGCGCCGTTATTTATCACCACATTCCGGCAAGCAAACTGACCGACGATTTTTTTCACCGCATCTCTTATGCCATCGGAAAAAGCGAACGGATACGAACTCGTTCCGAATCCAAGGTTTCTTTTTACAAACGGCTTTTTTCCGAAGCCGTCAAATGGGGCGGAACCTGGACGCTTTTCTTTTTTTATTTATTTCGGTTGCAATACGCCAAAGGAAAAAAATTGCTCTTTTTCAGGTTCAATATAAGCAAAGGTTTATTGGGGTTTTAGATTTTTTGTTATGAACAAAAGGGAGAATACTGGAAAAACACTAAATATGAGCGGCTATTATACAACGAACATCGGATTCCAGTTGTTTGAAGCCGCCTTGGGGATACCTGCAGATATGTTGATTGGCGTGCAAATTGATTACAACATACGTATGGCAAATCAAGACAAATCCTTTACCGAACCCCTTGCTCAAGCTGCTATGCTTTGATTTTGGTTGAATTGATAATTATTCAATTAAAATTGAGAAACAATATAAGCTACTAAATATGAATCAATTAACAACAGCAGTAGTCAAAGTTGCGAAAGAAGCCGGATTCTTTTTGAAAGAGCAGCGAAAATTTTTTCGTCCGGAAGAAGTTGTGGAAAAAGAAAACTACGACTATGTTTCTTATGTGGATAAAGAAGCCGAGATGCTGATTGTCAGGAGGCTGGCGGAATTATTACCCGCTGCCGGATTTATTACGGAAGAAGGGCAAGGCGAATTTCACAATGAAGAATATTGTTGGGTGATAGATCCATTGGACGGAACAACCAATTATATACATGATTACGCTCCTTATTGTGTGAGTATTGCGTTACAAAGAGGTAAAGAAACGCAGATAGGCGTAGTGTACGAAGTCTGCCGCGATGAGTGTTTTTGGGCATGGAAAGCGGGAGGAGCTTATCTGAATGGTAGAAAAATAGAGACTTCCCCAACGGAAGAAATAAGTAAAGCATTCATTGGATTAGGATTACCCTATAATTCAGTGAAATATGCCCCTGTGCTAAATAAACTGATACCGCAGTTTTATGGGCATACCATGGGCATTCGAATCAGTGGTTCTGCTGCTGTAAACCTTTGTTACGTAGCTGCTGGAAGATACGATTTCTGGTTTGAGGCTTTTATCAAACTTTGGGATTTTGCAGCAGGCGCTTTGATTGTTTCGGAAGCAAAAGGAGTCGTTTCCGGCTTGGATGGGCGTCCCGATTTTTCTGCAAGCCACCATGTCCTCGCATCTTCAAACCCTGTTTTGCATAAGCAAGTGTTGAATTTATTGGCAGATTGCATCGAAAATGTCTTGTAATCATTCATTCCACAAGGCAAAATCCAATTGCCTGCGTTCCAGATTGGCTCTCGCAACTTTGATTCTGAGCGGTTGTCCCAGACTGTAACGTTGTTTTTTCCTTTTGCCAATCAGACTGTACGTTTTCTCATCGAATTCGTAATAATCGTCAACTAAATCCCGGATAGGCACCATTCCCTCACAACCGTTTTCGGAAAGTTCCACATATATGCCCCATTCCGTTACACCTGAAATAACCCCGTCGAATACCATGCCTATCTTTTCCGACATGAATTCGACTTGTTTGTATTTGATGGAGGTACGTTCGGCGCTTGTAGCTAAGGATTCCATATCGGAACTGTGTTTGCAGTCGTCTTCCGTCTGAGCTTCGTTGACGGAACGCCCCCCCGAAAGATAACGTTCCAGCAAACGGTGCACCATCATATCGGGATACCGCCGGATGGGGGAGGTGAAGTGGGTATAATATTTGAAAGCCAAACCGTAATGACCGATATTCTGGGTTGTGTAAGTTGCTTTTGCCATCGAACGGATGGCCAAGGTCTCAATCATCGTCTGTTCTTTTTTTCCTTGTACATCATCCAGCAATTGATTGATGCTCTTTGATATATCGGCGTCTTTCCCTTTGTCTTTCAATTTGTAGCCGAAACGGCGGATAAACTCAGCGAAATTGGTCAATTTTTCCGGATTCGGCAAATCATGTACCCGGTAGACAAAAGTCTTGGCTTTTTTTCCGTGGGGCACTTTCCCGATGAATTCCGCTACAGAGCGGTTGGCCAAAAGCATAAATTCTTCGATAAGTTTATTGGAATCCTTGGCTTCCTTGAAGAAAACCCGCAGAGGTTTCCCGTTTTCGTCTATGTCGAATTTGACTTCATAACGGTCGAAATTTATCGCTCCGTCTTTGAATCGTTTTTTCCGCAGGATTTTAGCCAAACGGTCTAATGTCAGGATAACGTCATTCATGGGGTCTCCGCTTTGTTTGTCTTCTGATAACAAGTCGGTTTCGATAATCTCTTGGGCTTCTTCGTAGCTGAATCGGCGATTCGAATTGATAATGGTTTTCACAATCCTGTGTTTTTTGACTTCGGCAGAATCGGTCAACTCGAAAATAACGGAATAGCACAATTTATCTTCGTTCGGTCGCAGGGAACAGAGTCCGTTGCTCAAACTTTCCGGCAACATGGGGATGGTACGGTCGACTAAATACACGGAAGTACCTCTTTGGGCAGCTTCTTTATCAATGACACTGCCGGCTTTCACATAATGTGTGACATCGGCTATATGAATGCCGACCTCCCAGTTTCCGTTCTTTAATTTTCTGATAGACAAGGCGTCATCGAAGTCTTTAGCGTCTTTCGGGTCGATGGTAAAAGTGGTTACATCCCGGAAATCTTCCCGCAACCGGATGTCTTCGTTTGTGATTTTCGTCGGGATTTTTGCAGCGGCTTTTTCCACATTTTCCGGATATTTGTAGGGTAAACCAAATTCCGCCAGAATCGCGTGCATTTCCGTTTGATTGTTTCCTACATCTCCCAATACGTCAATTACTTCTCCTATTGGATTGTTGGCTTTATCCGGCCATTCGATGATTTTCACCAATGCTTTTTGTCCGTCTTTGGCTCCTTTCAGTTTATCCTTTGGAATAAAAATATCGTTGGCTAAAATCTTACTGTCAGTCAGCAAAAAAGCCTGGTATTTACCGATTTCTATGATTCCGACAATTGAGGTTCTATATCTTTCGATGATTTCTATCACTTCGGCCTCAGGGGTGCGACCTTTCCTTTTTGCGAGAATTTGCACCTTTACTTTATCGCCGTTCATGGCATGCATGGAGTTTCGTTCTGCAACAAAAAGCGGGTTGCCGCCATCTTCCGGGAGGAAAGAGTTTTTCCCGTTCGAGCGCCGTTCAAATTTTCCGACAGCCAGCGTTCCCAGGCCATTCAGTTTGTATTTGCCACGGTCTATTTCCGCCAGGTATTCTTCTTCCGCCAGGTCGTTGAGTATGCCGGCGACCATTAACTTATTCACTTGAGAGGTAGCGCCTATTTCTGCGCTAACCTGTTTATAGTTCATTGCTTCCTTGGGACAAGCATTGAAAAGGTGGATAACCCGGTTTATCATTTCTTTTTTTGTCAACCGATTGTCCGACTTAGCCCCTCTTGCTTTCTTTTTTGCCATAACTTTACGAATAAAGAACAAAGGTAATCATTTAATTGATGCTGTTCCTGCATTTTTGTATTTTTAACTTTCAATTCTCCTCCTCATTCCTTCCGAATGGCAGATTTTTCGGAGTGAGACATACCTATTCTGATAATCATTTCTCGTAATTCGTAATTTCCACCTTAATCCCTTCGCTGTGGCAACTCATTTCCGGCGCATACATATTTTGCAGCGTGGTGATGCCGTTTGAGAACACGCCTGCATTGTTGGCTCTCACATCGTATTCAAAAACATAAGCGCCTGCCGTCATTCGCTCAAAGAAGAAATTTGTTGCCACATCGCGCGTACTTTCGTAGTAAGCGGCGCCGTTTTGGTACTTGTAGCCCGAAAGTACGTTGACGGGCTCAAAGCCTGCTGCACGCATATCTTTGATGTGGATATATTCCATATCGCGGTCAATATGAATGGTCAGGCGAATGCTTACGAGGTCGCCTACATTTATCGGGGTCTTGTCCGTTATTTCGGTTAAAATCAGCCCTTTGTCTGTATTTTTCTTGACAAAAAGCTGTTTTTCTATTTTCACGTTGCTGTCGGCGGAAGTGATTTTGTCCAAATCTTCAAAATATTGCCAGTACATACCGCCCCAAGCCGTTCCGGGTGAGGTTTTTTCGATTTTTACCGTTCCCATTTCAGGCGAAATCTGCTGTGCTTTCCACGACTGCTTTATGTAACCTGATGCTGTTTCCACCGGGACTTTAAGGTCGTTAACGTCCCTAAGGACATTAAGGTTTTGCCCACCAACAAAAACTTTTACGCCCTCTTCGGCATTAGTCCAATCTTTGCCGAAATTCATCAGCGCATACACCGCATCGGTGGTGGCTTTGGTGCTGTTCCATGCATTGGTCTGACGGTTTTTGAGCAGCCAGATTTTCATTTCTTCGATAGATTTAACATCTTGAGGTGTAATTTCGTCAAATGCCTCTATCGCTTTTGCTTGCGCCTCAACAGGCGATTGATACCACAGCCAGCCCGCACGATTGTCTTTCCAATACATACCCATTTCATCGGCTTCAACAGCAGTTTCTTTCAGGTTATCGACAATGGTTTTTGCCGATTTTTCAAAACCGTAACGTTTCAACACAACAGCCGTCATTGCTTTGTTTTGCAAATCGTAATCTTTGAAATATAGACGAATATCTTGATTGAGGTCGCCTGCATATTTGGCGGTTTCGTCAGGCAAAGGAAATTTTTCTTTCCAAAAACTGCGTACATAATAATAATGCATCAGTTCTTTTCCGTTCATTGTATATATGTTCATTTTTATTTCAACCGCTTTTCTTCGTTTTATTTCTTTAATCTTTTCATTATCAATATACTTTATCGCTTTCGCAGTTAAACTTTCCAAGTTTTGAAAACTTGGAAAGTTTTTGTACTCTTCACCTAACATTTTTTGCAGTTGTCCAAAACCCAAAATGATATGTTCGGTAATATATACGCTTGACTGTCCGCCATCGAACCAAGCGAAACCGCCGTCAGCGTTTTGGCGTTGAATGAGTTTTTGTTGTGCCGCTGCAAATTCCTGCGACATTTTATTCAAATCGAAAAACAATGCCAAACGTTTTTTCTGCTCGTTTTCGTCCTGCGCTTCGCGTACCCAAGGCGTTTCTTCGAGCAAGATATTTTTCAATTCCTCGTTGCTTTCTAAACTTGCCAAGTTTTCAAAACTTGGCAAGTTTTTCATCCATTCATCAAACACACTTTTGATTTTCGGGTTTTGATTCAGAATATGAGTAGATAAAATATTGCCGTACAAACGACTGAACAACTGCTCGCTACATTCGTAAGGATATTCGCGCAAATAGGGCAACGACAGTACTGCCAGCCACAATGGATTGGTGGTGAGTTCCAATGTAAGACGGTGGTTTTGTAGAGACGGGGTACGCCCCGTCTCTATGACGGCGGGATTTACCATTTTTTCAAACATAAACGTTTTTGTTTGCCCCTCTTTTGCAAAAATGGGCATCGTTTCGGTAACCAACATTCTGTTGGGCAAAACAGGGATAACGCCACCCTCGCCATCGGAAAATTCGTTGGCAGTGGCAATTATTTTGTATTCAATTATTTGAGGGACAGTGGGGACGGTGAAACGCCAACTAATTTCGGCGTTTTTGTTTGTTTCCGTTGAAAAAATTTGTTCTTGCAGCGATATTTTAAGTGTTTTTCCTGTAAAGCCGTCAAAGAGTTCGAGTTTGGCGCTTCCTGCAAGATTTTTTTCCGACAAATTATTGATTTTCGCTGAAATAACTACTTCGTCACCTTCGCGCAGGAAACGCGGCAGGTTGGGAACGACCATCAGTTCTTTTTGCGTTTGGGCATAAAATTCAGCCGTACCACTGTACAAATCCTGTGTATGCGCCAATAGCAGCAGTTTCCATTTGGTTAGGGCTTCGGGCGAGGTGAACGAAATTCGCACATCGCCGTTTGGGTCAGTATAAAGATTGGGGTAGAAAAATGCCGTTTCCTGCAGGTTTTTGCGGATTTGTATAGTTGGATGTGCAATATTTATAGCAAACGGAGGGGCTTCAGATGGTGCACCATCAACGTGCCCTTCGCCTTCAAATTCGGCGTTATTAACACTTACAACCGCCCCCATTACAGAATGCTTTTTATCAGTTCCATATCCAACAACTACAACTTCGTCTAATTCAGCTATATCATTGAAATTTTCAGCAAGTGCAATCCCTGCAATTCTATTGCTTAACATTTTATTCACCCGGTAACTTCCGCCATAAATATCAAAATCCTGCAAATTGGGAAATTGCGGATAATGTATTATTCTACCCACGTAATAGGGAGAAACATAAGCGTTTATTGAATTATATTGATTATAGAAATTTGTGCTTTGCCATAAACGTCCATAAGGGAAATGGTGAAACGGGTTGAAACTAAACGAATTAACTGCAAAAGCATCAAGCGAGGCATCGTACATCGTTGCCAGCACTTCGGCGGTCAATTTGTCCTTGTCTTCGCCCGAAACGACAAGTTCCCAAGTTTCAGGTTGTCCGGGCTGCAACTTGTCGCGGAAGGTTTTTGTGCTGATTTTTAGATTTTTAGGCTTGTCTTTTACCGAAACGGTAAAATTCTGCTGCTGATAGCCGTTTTCCCAAACCAGATACGATGAAACGAAAAGTCCGTCGGCAATATATTCAGGGCGGGCATCAATTTGCAGAGACGGAGCATGCCCCGTCTCTACGTTGAGCGGTATTTCTTTGTGTTCTATCCATTTACCGCCGCTTTCGATATGCACCACCGCAACAGCATTTTTTATATCCGAAACAAAGGACAATGTAATTTTGTCGCCCGCAAAATAGGCAGTTTTGTCGGATCTTGCTTGAAAAAACGCATTATCCGTTGATTTTAAGGTTTTGTCGTCAAGTATTTCAAGGACTTTTGCGACTTTAATGGTGTCGGTGTTGAAGAGAGAAATTGCCTCGATTAAATAGAAACCTTTGGACAAAGTTTTTACATTAACGGAATCCGATTTTTCGGTATTAAATTGATATTCAAAGGTTTTTCCGTGTTTCCAACTTTCAGGTTGAGTTTCGTCAGCAGAATAGGGCAAGTGCGGGAAAAATTTTACAAATTCCTGCGCCGAATAAATTTGGTAGAAATTGTTCGATGTATTTTGTTGGTATCGAAAATTTTCAACCCTTGTAATGCCAATTTTGTCGGGCAAAATAATTCTATCAGGCGACAATAATTGCGTGATTTTTATTGTGCCTTTGGAATGTTCGGGGACATTGTTCAAATTGCTGGAAGCAATTTTTACTTTTGAAAAGTCCTTTTGCAACGCTTTTTCGGGGATTTTCAATTCCAATTTTCGTGGCAAATCGCCGATAGTAACACTTTGCGTTGTGCTGTGTGTTTCACCGTTGATGTCGGTAACATCAGCCGTGATTTTGTAGGTATAGGTACGGTATTCGCCTTTTTCCCTGTCGTTTTTTGGTTTTGCCGTAAATGAAATTTCAAATTTTCCTTCGCCGTCAGTGGCAGTTTCGCCTTGCGTAATTGTTTCATTTTGAGCATTTACAGGCGGTAACCACCAATAGCGATACGGAAAAATTTCCTGTCGTTCCACGCGATAAACCACCTTTGCCTCTGAAATTGCCGCACCAGCATAACTTTCTGCCTTGCCTGTGGTTTTCACTTCTTTGTCGAGCACAAATTCGCCGCTGAGCGAGTCCATTTTCACCTCAAATTTCGGGCGTTTGTATTCTTCGACGCGGAAATGGTATTCATTGTCCGCAAAGTCCGACTCTAAATTATAATCGCCTGTAAGTCCATTTTGCGGCAAAATAAATTCGCCGAAAACGCTACCGTAATCGTTGCTTGTCAATTCCAATTCACTTACTTTTTCGTAATTGGGGTTATACAATTCAATCGTAATTTTCTCTTTTTTTGCTATTTCCGATTTATTTTTGTTTTTATTATAAAGTATTCCCTTGAAATAAACCGTTTGTCCGGGACGATAAATTGCCCTGTCTGTGAAAAAATCAATAACTTCTTCTGTTACAGAATCTTTCCCATCGTTATAATAGTTGTAACCCAAATCTATAAATGATTTTGCATCAGGAATATAAATAGATAAATCAGCACGATAATTTTCTGATTTCGGGACGAAAAAAATCCCATTTTCGTTTGTCTTACTATTGGGAATTTCAAAATATTTACGACTTTGTCGATAATCAATTCTGAATAATTTCACAGGCAGGTTTTTAATCGGCTCGCCTGTTTTTCTGTTCAAAATTTGATACTGATTTTGCTGCAAATTAACAATAACCCAATTATTTACCGAAAACTGCAACTTTTCCATTGCATTTTCCGCTCCCTGTTTTGCCTTTGCAAACTGCTGATTATTAGCAACTTCAATTTCGTATTTTCCCTGCAGCAATCCATCGAGCGCCACAATGGTGGAATGTGCCAAAAAATCGTCAAATTTCCGCAATTCCCACGCGCCCGATTTTACAACTGCGCCGCTTGTCTGTTTAAGGTCTTTACCTACAATGCTTTCCGTTATTTTTATAATGCGATAAAACACCTTGTCGCAATTTGTGGCTGCAATTTGCACTGCGATTGCAGCATCGGGCAGGTTGTATTGGTCAATGGAGATTTGCAGATATTGGCGTTCTAATTCCGCGATTAAGGTTTTCAGATTTTCTGCCCATTTGTTTGTTTGTAGGGGCAAAAGATTTTTTGCCCCTACGCAAATTTCGTAGGCGCGTTTTTTTTCGCCATTTTTGCTGTAAATTTCGGCGGCTTTGTAGTAAAGGTAGGTGGAAAAGGGTTCTTGCTTGTATTCGTCGGCAAGTTTTAAAATTTGTTCGGCTTTATCTGTTTCATCAATTTTAAAATTTTCCAATGCGTAAAACGTGAAGTTCAGATATGCACTTTTATTTTCGTCGTTTTCGTGAAATTTTATCAATTTATTCAACAGAATGTCGGATTCTGAAACATCAAATTTTTTGGTTTTTGTATCTTGAGAGTATGGCAAAATGCCCCTGCTATCAGCATTTCGTAATGCCTGATAATATCTGTACATTAAAATGTCATACAATGTTGGAAACAAATCAATATCTTCGTTGGAAGTAAGGATTTTCTTGAATTTTTCCGTTTTTTCTTTTTCCAGCATAGCGGAATTTTCCACCGAAAGACAGTACAAATCGAAACTTTTCCGCAGCAGTCGCGCCGTAGTCCATTCGGCAATATCGGCGGGTGGGTTTTCGGTTTCGGTAATGCTGCGGCGTTTCCATTGCGTTGCATGGGCGTAATTTTCGTAGGTTTTCGCCACCAGCGATTGCAAAACGGATTTTGTAACGGCATCTGACACTTGCGAAATCATGGTTTCAAAATCGGTAATCGCTATTTTCCACGCATCATTTTCGGGGTCTTCCTGCGTTTGCGTAAGGATTTGTTCCTTGTAAATCAGCGAATTAATAATTTCAACGGTGTTGCCGTCCGTTTTTGCCTGTTGCAAAATGGCTTCCACCTTTGGCAAAAGCGACTTGACATTGCCCTGCTCCGAAAGTTGTGCGATTTCTTTCCAACGTTGGTTATAATTAAACTGTTGAGCGCTCATTGTCATAGAAAATAAAATAACTGTAAGTAAAAAGGTACATTTCATACAATTAAAAATTTCAGACTCTACCCGGCTGTCCGGATGCGAATATTTCATGGCATTAAAGTATTTATCCGGGTACAAAGATAAATCATTTATATGATAATGCCGAACAAATAATTGTTTTACATAAAATTAGAAAGAGATGTGATGCTTATATCCGCAGAGGATGAACCCACCATAAATTCATAAGTTCCGGCAGGTGTGATAAATTTGCCTGTTTTCTCGTCCCAATATCGCAACAAGTCCTTCCGGATGGCTATTTCCACTTTTTTTGTTTCTCCTTTTTGAATGGTATTGCGTTGAAATCCTTTCAATTCTTTTATCGGCATCACCACTCCGGTATCAGGCAATTTCACATATACCTGCGATACTTCGTCGCCGGTCATCGAACCGGTATTTTTTACCTCAAACGAAACCAGAATCATATCCTCTTTATCCGTTAATTGCAAGTTTTTATATTCAAATGTCGTATAGCTCAATCCGTAGCCAAAAGGATAAAGCGGTTTCCCGGTAAAATACTGATAGGTACGTCCTTTGGCCATATCATAATCGTCGAAAGCAGGCAATTCATCCAAACTGTTATAATAGGTGATAGGCAAGCGTCCACCCGGATTGTAATCGCCAAACAGGACTTCTGCAACGGCTGTTCCGCCCTGTTCTCCCGGATACCAGGCATTCACGATGGCAGGGATATATTCGTCTATCCAATTGATTGCCAATGAACTGCCGGCAACCAGCACGACAACGATATTCGGATTGATTTTGTAGATTTCCTGTAAAAATTCCATTTGGTCGGCGGGTAGATGAATGTCATCCCTGTCTTTTCCTTCCCGTTCGATGGTTTTATTGATTCCCAAAACGGCAATTACCTTTTCGCAGTTACGGACAGCATTACCGGCTTCACCGTACCTGTCAATCTTTTCTTTTTTAGCCGGAGCGGGGACTTTCCACTGTAAACGCGCAACGGCATAATCCCTGTTGTCGAAATATTCGGCTTTCAGGTTATACATCTTTCCGGCTTCCAGATACATGCCTACCGTATCGGTGGAAATGCTCCGGCCACGCCAGGCGTCTATCAATTTTTTATCGTCAATAAACAGGCGGCAACCGTCGGAAGAGGTGAAACTAAAGGTGTAATAGCCGGAAACAGTCGGTTTCAGCTTTCCCGACCATCTTATAGATAAAGGATTGTTGGGCAGAAACGGATCAGGCGCCTGATTGGTCGGTTCGTAGTTGATCCATTCTTCTTTCCGGACTTTCGGGTCGCCTTCCAGTTGCATATTGGCATAATATTCGGTAATCAATCCATCGGGAAAAAACGCTTTGGAAATGATTTCCAGACCGTCAACAGCAGATTTCCAGGGGGCGTAAACAATCTTGACCTTATCTCCGACCTTGTCCCGGATGCCTTGCAAGATGGATACCGGAGCATTTGCCGGCGCACCGCTGTAATCGCCAAATTCACTCGTTCCCGCGTTGATGCCGACAACGGCAATGGATTTTACCTTGTTGACATGCAAAGGCAGGGTTTTATTTTTATTCTTCAACAGGACAATACTTTGGCGAGCTGCCTCAAGCGCTAATTGTTTATGCTTTTCGGAGCCTACCACCGAAGGTGCTATTTTGTTATACGGATTCAGGGCAGGATTATCCAATAAGCCCAGACGTATTCTCGCCCTTATTATGCGGTAAGCCGCCGTGTCGATTTCCGCTTGACTGACCATGTATTGTTTATAGGCGTTCAGTAAAGGCGTAATATAGACGTCATCGCCACATTCCAAATCCAAACCGGCTTTGATGGATAAAGTTGCTGCCGCTTCTTTTGTTTTTACATATTTCATCGCCGATACCAATAAACTCGGTCCGCCGCAATCGGAAACGACATAACCGTTAAATCCCCAATCTTGCCGCAGCACTTTGGTCAACAGCCAGGGATTAGCCGTGCAGGGGACGTCGTTTATCGCATTGTATGCCGACATGATAGAAGCTGATTTCCCTTCCCTGATACACATTTCGAATGCGGGGAAATAATACTCCCGCAATTGCCTTTCGGAGATTTGAGGATTGCATACAAAGCGGTTGTGTTCTTCATTGTTTGCCGCAAAGTGCTTGGGCGTCGCTACCACTTTCAGGTA